>JBATDH010000264.1:0-5500 GCA_049663365.1 Albidovulum sp.
ATCCACTGTGTTGGGGTTAACAGGTTTCCGAAATGGCAAAAATCGCCTTCATATTGCTGTGCCATAAAGACCCGCTGGGGATTATTCAGCAGGCCGAGCGGCTGACGGCTGCGGGCGATTGCATGGCGATCCATTTCGATGCGCGCGCCAGGCCTGCGGATTACGACATGATCCGCAAGGCGCTGGACGGAAATCCCAATGTGGTCTTTGCCAGACGCCGGATCAAATGCGGTTGGGGCGGCTGGTCCTTGGTGCAGGCGACGCTTTACGCGACCGAGGCGGCGGTGGCGGCATTTCCGAATGCCACGCATTTCTACATGCTGTCGGGGGACTGCATGGCGATCAAGTCGTCCCAATACATGCATGAATTTCTGGATGCCGATGACGTCGACTATATCGAGAGTTTCGATTTCTTTGCCAGCGACTGGATCAAGACCGGTATGAAGGAAGAGCGGTTGATTTACCGCCACTTCTTCAATGAGAGAACCCATAAATGGGCGTTTTATCAAAGTTTTGAGTGGCAAAGGCGGTTGGGATTGACGCGCGCCATTCCGGCGGATTTGCAGATAATGATCGGCAGTCAGTGGTGGTGTCTGCGGCGGCGCACCATCGAATGGGTGCTGGAATTTGCCGCCAAGCGCCGCGATGTGATGCGGTTTTTCCGCACGACATGGATCCCCGATGAGACGTTTTTTCAGACGCTGGTGCGCCATGTCGTGCCGGACCGGGAGATTCGCAATAGGACGCTGACATTCCTGATTTTCTCGGATTACGGGATGCCGGTGACGTTTTACAACGATCACTTTGATCTGCTGCTGAGCCAGGACTTTCTGTTTGCCCGCAAGATCAGCCCGGATGCCGCCGATCTGAAGCGGCGGCTGGGGGATTTGTTCGCCTCCACCGGCGTCGCGTTCCAGATTTCGGACGAGGGGCGCAGCCTTTACAAGTTTCTGACCGGACGCGGGCGCGAAGGGCGTCGTTTTGCGCCGCGGTTCTGGGAGACCGAGGCAAGTCTGGGGCGTGAACGGGAACTGATGATCGTGGTTTGCAAGAAATGGCATGTGGCCAAGCGGCTGGCGGAAGGCATTCGGCGAATCACCGACATCCCCACGATTGACTATGTCTTTGACGAGGAGGGCACGGCGCTGCCTGATCTGGGGGGCATTCAGACGACGCTGGAAAAACGTAACCGCCACCGCCGCGCCCTGATGCGGATGCTGTTTGATTATCACGACACCGACCGGCTGGTGATCTGCCTTGATCCGAAGAACATTGATCTGATGGAGGATTTCTGTTCGGACCGGTCGGTGACGCGGTTGCTGGAAATCGATTGCAGGTTCACCGATGACTATCTCATCGGCCACGCAAAGCGGGTGGGGCTGGCGGGCGAGCATACGTCGCCGGAAACGCTGGCGCGGTTGCTGCCGACGATCCGGTTCGATCTGCGCTATGAGAGCGACCGGATCCGCGATGCCAGTTTCGAACATGTCTTCCAGATACGCGAGGCTGCGACGGCGCAAGAAAATGCCGTGCCATTGGCCGCATTTCTGGCTATTGCGCCGGAAGTCGCGCGCGACTTGGCAGCGAGTGAGCATCTTTATTCCGATTGAGGGGAACCATGGCCTATTCCTATGACGACGAGAACATATTCGCGCGGATTCTGCGCGGCGAGATTCCCAACAACACGGTGCTGGAGACCGAGCATTCGCTGGCGTTTCACGACATCAACCCGCAAGCGCCGGTGCATGTGCTGGTGATCCCCAAGGGGGCCTATGTGACCTATGATCATTTCGCCAGTGAGGCGAGTGCAGCCGAGATCGTCGATTTCACCCGCGCGGTCGGGCTGGTCTGTGCGCAGATGGAGGTGACGCCGGGGGCGGGGGATGCGGGGTATCGGATGATCGCCAATAGCGGGTCGAACGGGGTGCAGGATGTGCCGCATCTACATGTGCATGTTCTGGGCGGGAAGGTGCTGGGGCGGATGCTGCCCAATGCCGGATAGGGGGGCGGGCGCAATCCTTGGCCCGACGCGCATCCGCCCCTTGCCGCGACCGGCCCATGCGCTATCATGAAGCGCACAAATTTACCGGAGCCTGACCGATGCCCATCCCTGCGCCTGAGACCGAGATTGTATCCCAATGGAAAGTCGCCTGCGACGGCGGCGAGGGGGCGTTGGGGCACCCGCGGGTGTGGCTGGTGCTGTCACATGACAGCGGATCGGTCGAATGCGGCTATTGCGACAAGAAATTTGTCCATGAAAGCGCCCGGTTGAAAGCTTCGTAACAGGTTCAGCGCGGGCGGCGGGCGCGTCCGACGAGGATGCCGATGACCGCCCCGATGACGAAAGCGGCTGGCGTGAAGAAAAAGATCACGCCCATCATATAGGCACCTTCGCTTTGGGAAATCGGGGTCAGTTCCGGCAGGGTGATCCCGGCGAGAAGTGTCAGCGCAGCGGCGGCAAAGGCGCAGCCGAAAGTCCAAGCCAACATGCGTCCCATGGTCGTTTGCCCTTTGCCCGGATCAACCCGGCAAGGAACATCAGGGCGACTGATCCTTGTCATTGGGTTTGACGGTGCAAAGGCTGGCAGATTGTGGTCGTTCGTGCGATGACTTGGGCTTGGCGCGAACAGGGGGGCGGACATGACATTCGGCAAGGGGTGCCATCTGCATCTGATCGACGGATCGGCCTTCATCTTTCGCGCCTATCACGCGTTGCCGCCGCTGACGCGCAAGTCGGACGGGTTGCCGATCGGCGCGGTGGCGGGGTTTTGCAACCTGCTTTGGTCGCAGATCGCGGCCAACAAGGGCAAGGACGGGCCGACCCATATCGCCTGCATCTTTGACTATTCGTCAAAGACCTTCCGCGACGACATCTATCCGCTTTACAAGGCGAACCGGCCGGAGTTGCCCGAAGATCTGCGCCCGCAATTCCCGCTGACCCGCGATGCGACGCGGGCCTTTGGTGTGACCTGCTATGAGCAGGAGAATTACGAGGCCGATGACATCATCGCCACCCTGGCGCGGCAGGCGACCGAGGCCGGGGGCGATGTGACGATCATTTCGTCAGACAAGGATCTGATGCAGTTGGTGGGCGGTGGCGTCACCATGTTCGACGCGATGAAGAACAAGCGCATCGATGTGGAGGGGGTCGAGGAAAAGTTCGGGGTAAAGCCCGACCGGGTGGTTGATGTGCAGGCGCTGGCCGGGGATTCGGTCGATAACGTGCCGGGCGCGCCGGGGATCGGCATCAAGACGGCGGCGCTTTTGATCAATGAATATGGCGATCTGGAGACGCTGCTGGAGCGGGCGGGGGAAATCAAGCAGCCTAAGCGGCGCGAGGCGCTGATCGACAATTCCGAGCAGATAAGGATTTCCAAACGACTGGTGACGCTGGACCGGCATACACCGATAAAGGTGACGCTGGACGAGATGGAAATTCGCGACCCCGAACCCGGACCGCTGATGGAATTTCTCGCGGCGATGGAGTTTCGCACCCTGACCAAGCGGGTGGCCGAGGCGCTGAAGATCGAGGCGCCGGTGGTGGCGACCGACAGTCTGATGCCGCCCCATGCGGAGACTGGCGAGGCGCAGCAACCGCAGGCCATGCCCGAACGGCTGCCTTTTGATCACGACAAATACGAATGGGTGCGGGAGGGCGCGGCACTTGCGCGTTGGGTCGCGCTGATCCGCGAGCGGGGCTATGTGGCGGTGGACACCGAAACCACCAGCCTTGATGAAATGCGCGCCGAACTGGTGGGGATTTCGCTGGCGGTGATCCCCGGCGAGGCCTGCTATATCCCCCTGGGCCACAGTGTGGGCGAGGGGGACCTGTTTGGCGGATCGGAGCGTGCCGAGGGGCAGATGGACAAGGCCGAGGCGCTTGCGCTGCTCAAGCCGGTGCTGGAGGATGAAGCGATCCTGAAAATCGGCCAGAACATGAAATATGACTGGAAGATTTTCGCCCGTAGCGGCATTCGTGTCGCCCCCATCGATGACACCATGCTGATGTCTTATGCGATGCATGCGGGCCAGCACAATCACGGCATGGATTTTCTGTCTGACAAGTATCTGGACCATCCGCCGATCTCGATCAAATCCCTACTGGGGGCCGGAAAGTCGGCAGTGACCTTTGACAAGGTGCCGGTGGCGGAGGCGGTGAAATATGCTGCCGAGGATGCCGATATCACCCTGCGCCTGTGGCAGGCGTTCAAGCCCAACCTGCACCGGGCCCGCGTCACCACCGTTTACGAGACGCTGGAACGGCCGCTGGTGCCGGTGCTGGCGGAAATGGAGATGGCCGGTATCCGGGTCGACGCCAGCACGCTTGGCCGCATGTCCAACGCCTTTGCGCAGAAGATGGCGGGGCTGGAGGCGGAGATACATGATCTGGCGGGAGGGCCGTTCAATGTTGGCAGCCCCAAGCAGTTGGGCGAGATCCTGTTTGATCAGATGTCCCTGCCGGGCGGGCAGAAAGGCAAGACCGGGGCCTATGCGACCGGGGCCGATGTGCTGGAAGACCTGGCCGCCGAAGGGCATGACCTGCCCGCGCGGGTTCTGGACTGGCGGCAGGTAGCCAAGCTGAAATCGACCTATACCGATGCGTTGCAGACCCATGTGCATCCGGATACGGGCCGGGTGCATACGTCCTATTCCATCGCCGGGGCCTCGACCGGGCGGCTGGCCTCGACCGACCCGAACCTGCAAAACATCCCGGTGCGGACCGAGGAGGGCCGCCGCATCCGCGAGGCGTTTGTGGCGGGGCCGGGGATGCGGCTGGTCAGTCTCGATTACAGTCAGATCGAGTTGCGCATTCTGGCGCATGTCGCCAATATTCCGGCGCTGAAACAGGCGTTTCGTGACGGCATCGACATTCATGCGCTGACCGCCAGCCAGATGTTCGGGGTGCCGGTGGAAGGAATGGACCCAAGCATCCGCCGTCAGGCCAAGGCGATCAATTTTGGCGTCATCTACGGGATTTCCGGCTTTGGCCTCGCGCGCAACCTGCGCATCCCGCGCGCCGAGGCGCAGGCCTTTATCGACACTTATTTTCAGCGGTTTCCCGAGATCAAACAGTACATGGACGGCACTGTGGCTTTTGCCAGGGAACAGGGGTTCGTCCAGACACTGTTTGGCCGCAAGATCCATACGCCCGAGATCAATGCCAAGGGGCCACAGGCGGGCTTTGCCAAACGCGCGGCGATCAATGCGCCGATCCAGGGGGCGGCGGCGGATGTGATCCGCCGGGCGATGATCCGGATGCCAAAAGCCATCGCCGGTCTGCCTGCGACGATGCTGTTGCAGGTGCATGACGAATTGCTGTTCGAGGTCGAGGAGGGCGCGGTGGACGATCTGATTGGGGCGGCGCGCGGCGTGATGGAAGGCGCGGCGCATCCGGCGGTGCATCTTGATGTGCCGCTGGTGGTCGATGCGGGGCAGGGGGCGAACTGGGCCGAGGCGCATTGAGCGGGACCGTTTCGGGGGGCATCGAGCCCCCCTTGCC
>JBATDH010000265.1:0-5622 GCA_049663365.1 Albidovulum sp.
GGCAAGGGCCGGGGGCCTACCGCCCCCGGACCCCCCGTGAGTATTTCTACAAGGAGAGGCCGGAAAAAGCCGGTTTCATGGTTGCGGTCTGGCCAATGCCGCGGCGGTGCGGTCAAGGCGGGCAATGGCTTCGCCGATCTCGGCATCGGAAATCGTCAGCGCGGGCAGAAGGCGGATCACATTGTCGGCGGCAGGCACGGTCAGGATATGTTCGCCGTAGCCGGCCTTGACCACATCGACCGGTGCCGGTTTGCATTTCAGACCGAGCATCAGCCCCTGCCCCCGCACCTCCTCAAAGACATCCGGGTGGGCCGCCACCAGACCTTCCAGCCTTTGGCGAAAAAGGGCTGCCTTGCGGTTGACCTCGGCCAGAAAATCCGGATCGGATATGATCTCGACCACCCTGGCGCCCACGGCGCAGGCCAGCGGGTTGCCGCCATAGGTCGACCCATGGGTGCCCACGATCATTGCCGACGCGGCCTTTTCGCTGGCCAGCAGCGCCCCCAGCGGAAAGCCGCCGCCGATACCTTTGGCCACCATCATGATATCGGGTGCAATCCCCGCCCATTCATGGGCGAAAAGCCGCCCCGTCCGGCCCATGCCGCATTGCACCTCGTCCAGCACCAGAAGCGCACCGCCGGCATCACAAAGGCCGCGCAATTCCTTCAGGTCGGCATCGGGCATCGGGCGGATACCGCCCTCGCCCTGCACCGGCTCCAGCATCACCGCCGCCGTCTGCGGGCCGATGGCCGCCTTCAGTGCCGCCATGTCGCCCCAGGGCAGGGACCGGAACCCCGGCATCAGCGCGCCAAAGCCCTTGACCATCTTTTCCGACGCCGCCGCCGCAATCGCCCCGGTGGAACGGCCATGAAACGAGCCCTCGAACGTCAGGATTTCGCTGCGCTCCGGTGCCCCCGCATCCGACCAGTATTTGCGCACCATCTTGATCGCCAGTTCGGCGGCCTCGGTGCCCGAATTGGTGAAAAACGCCGTGTCGGCGAAGGTAGCGGCGCAGAGCAGATCGGCCAGCCTTTGCTGCTCGGGTATCTGATAAAGGTTCGACACATGCCAGAGGCGGTGCGCCTGTTCGGTCAATGCCGCCACCAGATCGGGATTGGCGTGTCCCAGCGCATTGACCGCGATCCCGGCCGCCAGATCGAGATAGCGCACGCCTTCGGCGGTCTCGAGCCAGGAACCCTGCCCTTTCACGAAGGCAAGGGGCGCGCGGTTATAGGTGGGCAGCAGGGTCGGGATCATGGGGTCGCTCCGGAAAAGGGCGGAAAGCCAATGGGTGCCTCAGGCAGGCAGGCAAGTCAACGATGCAGAGAAAGCGTGGCGAAAGGCCACGGTCGATCAGGACGTCAGCGGCGACGTCGGGGACGGTCTGAAAGGCGGGCCCGGTTGATCATGGCCCCGCCATAGCCCGGACCGCCCGGCCTGTCCATCGGTTTTCTTGCCCGTGCGCGCGGGCAAACCGGGCAGATGGGCTTGATTTCCCCGCCCCTCGCGTGTATCTCGGCACGTCCCCCGGCTAGAATGGGGCCAACCGCAGTCACGACCGCATGGGGGCGTTTCGCTTTTCTCCCCCTCGCCGGTCGCTAAAAACCCGAGGGTCATGGATGTCCTGGACCGATGAACGCGTCGAGACGTTGAAAAAGATGTGGGGCGAAGGCCAGTCGGCCAGCCAGATCGCCAAGGAACTGGGCGGCGTCACCCGCAATGCCGTGATCGGCAAGGTGCACCGGCTGGGCCTGTCCAACCGCGTCGGTGGCAACACGCCTGAGCCCAAGGCCGAACCCGCGGCCAAACCCGAGGCCGCCGCCAAACCCGCCGCGGCCAAACCCGAACCAAGGCCCATTCCGCGCACCGAAAGCGCCCAGCCCCCGGCCCAGCCGGCCTCTCTGCGCAACCGGATCATTCCGGCGGGCCAGCCCCTGCCGCCGCAGCCCTCGGCAGGCGAGATCAGCCCCGAAGCGCTGGCCTCGGTCCGTGAGGTCGAAAAGAAGGCCAAGCGCATCAGCCTGATGGAACTGACCGAACGCACCTGCAAATGGCCAATCGGCGACCCCGCGACCGAGGATTTCTGGTTCTGCGGTCTGGCCACCCAACAGGGCAAGCCCTATTGCGACGCCCATGTCGGCGTGGCGTTCCAGCCGATGTCCTCGCGCCGCGACCGGCGGCGGTAGGGGCGCAGGCCGCACAGCAATCCAAAGGTGCCCCGGTGGCCGCCATCATCTCGGTCCAGAACCTGTCCAAATCCTATGCCAGCGGCACCGCGGCGCTGTCCGAGGTGACGCTGGACATCGCGGCAGGCGAAATCCTGGCCCTGCTCGGCCCCAATGGCGCGGGCAAGACCACGCTGATCTCGATCATCTGCGGGCTGGTCACGGCCAGTGCGGGCAGCGTCACCGTCGGCGGCCATGACATTGCCCGCGACTACCGCGCCGCCCGTGCCATGATTGGGCTGGTGCCGCAGGAAATCGCGCTCGAAACCTTCGAGACGGTGATCAACACCGTGCGCTTCACCCGCGGTCTTTACGGGCGCGGGCGCGATGACGCCTATCTGGAACAGGTGCTGCGCAGCCTGACGCTCTGGGACAAGCGCGACGCCAAACTCATTGAACTCTCGGGCGGCATGAAACGGCGGGTGATGATCGCCAAGGCGCTGTCGCATCAGCCCAAGATCCTTTTCCTCGATGAACCGACCGCCGGGGTCGACGTGAACCTCAGGCGCGAAATGTGGCAGGTGGTGCGCGATCTGCGCGCCTCGGGCGTGACCATCATCCTGACCACCCATTACATCGCCGAGGCCGAGGAAATGGCCGACCGCATCGGCGTCATCAACAAGGGCCGACTGATGCTGGTGCGCGACAAGGCCGACCTCATGCATGAATTCGGGCGCAAGCAATTGCGCGTCGAACTGGCCCAGCCGCTCTCGGCCCTGCCCGCCACGATGGCAGACCGGGGCCTCACGCTCAGCCCCGACGGCCAGCAAGTGCTTTATGAGTATGACACCAAGGCCGACCGCTCCGGCATCGCCCGGCTTCTGGCCGATTTCGCCGCCGCCGGGCTGGCGGTGCGCGATCTGTCCACCGAGGAAACATCGCTTGAGGATGTGTTCCTGCGCCTTGTCGAGGAAACCCCATGAACTGGCGCGCGGTCCAGACCATCTACAGCCATGAAATGGCCCGTTTCTGGCGCACCTTGTGGGACTCGCTGGCCTCGCCCGCGCTCTCGACCGTGCTTTATTTCGTGGTTTTCGGCGCCGCCATCGGCAGCCGCATCCAGGAGGTGGACGGCGTCAGCTACGGCGCCTTCATCGTGCCGGGGCTGATCATGCTGACCGTCTTGCAGCAATCCATTGCCAATGCGTCCTTCGGCATCTTCTTTCCGAAATTCGTCGGCACCATCTACGAAATTCTGGCCGCCCCGGCGTCCTTCATCGAAATCGTTCTGGGCTATGTGGGGGCGTCGGCGGTCAAGTCGATGATAATAGCTGCAGTGATCCTCGCCACCTCTTATATCTTCGTCGATATCCGCATCGCCCACCCGTTCTGGATGCTGGCCTTCCTGCTCCTGACCTCGGTCAGCTTTTCGCTTTTGGGGTTTTTGCTTGGCATCTGGGCCAAGGACTGGCAGCAGTTGCAGATCATCCCGATGATGGTCATCACGCCTTTGGTGTTTCTCGGCGGCGCGTTTTACTCGGCCAGCATGTTGCCGCCCTTCTGGGAAGGTCTGGCGCGGCTCAACCCGGTGCTTTACCTCATCTCGGGCTTTCGCTGGGCGTTCTTTGATATCGCCGATGTGCCGGTCGGGGTGTCGCTAGTGGCGGTATCGCTGTTTCTGGCGCTGGGGATCGCGGCCGTCTGGTTCATCTTCCGCACCGGCTGGCGGCTCCGGCAGTAGTCGGCGCAGCCCCGTAGGGCGGGGTTTTACCCCGCCACCGCTGTAACACAGGGTCGAAAGGCCATCACCCAAAGACCGACCCGAGGGCCGCGTCTGACCGTGGGCCGCCGCAAAACCGCCAGGGGTCGCCGTTTGTTGGGCGCGCATCCCGCCAGCTCAATCGTCGCTTTTCGTCCAATCATTTCCCGCATCTCAGTTTGCCCGTTTTCCACATTCAGGCTTATTCCAGCGTTCGGATTTTGAGACGCGCCTTTTTCAAGTCCTTTTCGATACCGCTGATAAGGGTAAAGGTGTCACCGTTGACCTTTCGAAACAGTGGCCGCGTTTGCGTCCGGTAGTATTCTCCCGCCTCATCCAGGCGGCCTTCCCTCAGCATCGCGTAAAGGTCTTGCGAGCCTTCAATCATCGTATCGACGTCTTGCAGAATTGCATCGAACCGGACCTGTTCCTCGGGAGTGAAGACCTGGCTGCGCTTCACGTTTCTCCTCAACTCTACGACCGTCACAACCAGCCGAGCCTTGAGGTTATGGACATCGTAAACAAAGGAACGAACGCTTGCTTCCTCGAAGGCCTTTTCGGTCGGCCAATCTTCATGCTCACCCATGAGCGCAACGCCTTCGACATAGGCGATCCACGCTGCCGTGCGATCGAGTTCATGCACGAAAGAGGCGGCCAAGTGCCGGTTCATGACCTCAGTAACAAGCATCCGCGCTTCGGAACCTTGCGATTGCGCCAACGCAGGAAACCCAAGCGGGAAGAAAAGAAAAAACCGGGCTATCAGCTGAAAAATTGATTTTCGCACAATGCGCATGTGGCATTTCCCTTCGATCTGGATCAACTTTGGAAGAATTAAGCCGAGCAGAAAACATACCACTTCTGGATGCCAGGCCCAAAGCAATTGTATTGATCGCATCTCACCCAGCCGTCTTCGCATTCCTTAAGGCGGATTCACCACAATATTCCCATTTCGATGCACGAGACCGGCCAATCCGAGGCTTTGCGTCGACCCATGCAGCCAGCATAGGGTGCGTGCTCGCACGCATCACCCATCCGCCGCCCACATGGTGCGTGAAATCACGCACCCTACCTCGCCTGCTTCCTCCCCGCCCCTACGTCCCCCACCTCACCAACCCGCACTTCCCTCCCCCGTCGTGAGAAAGGGTCCGCTTGTAGGCCGGGCTTCAGCCCGGCGACGCTGGCGCGCCTTGATTCCGGGCGGGGTGACTGACACGGTTTCGGGTACCCACTGGTTTGAAGGCAGAGCCTTGGAGCGAACCCCGGCGAGGACGGCGTTGCGGGACTTTGCTGTCTTTCAGTTCTGCTTGACCGCCTGATGGTTCAGATAAGCAATAACTTCTTCGGCATTCTTCGCTGGTTCAGCGACCGGCGACATGGCATGGATGATCACACCGTCTTTCAGGATCAGCGTGGCCCGTTCCAGAAGAGTCATCCTTCCCGCCTCAAACGTCTTGAGACCGATGGCCCGCGCGAATTGCACCGAGGCATCTGAAAGAAGAGAAAACGGAAGATGCAGGCGCGCGGCGGCCTCGGCTTGGTACGCCGTATCTTGGGTGGAAAGCCCAAAGAGAAAGGCAACGCCAGCCTGTTTCAATTCCCCATAGTGATCTCGGAAAGCGCATGATTGGGGGGTGCAACCGCGCGCGCCCGGTATGAGATCCCAACCCGCGATAGGCGGTGACCCAGGCGGGCTTGTTC
>JBATDH010000266.1:0-6291 GCA_049663365.1 Albidovulum sp.
CGCCACAACCTCTTCGGCGCGCTTGGCGTCTTTTTCCCAGGCCTTGTAGTCGATTTCCACGGTACCCTGCGCCCAGACTGGCACTGGCGCAACCACTGTGACGCCAACCCCCAACCCAAGGATCAACAGAACCGCAATCAACCTGATACGCGAAAGCATGGTCACCCTTCAAACACACTCGGGACGGATCGGGCTGCACCTGTCAACCAATCGGGGACCGGCAGCCCCTTGGCCTTGAGGAAATCCGGGTTGAACAGCTTGGACTGGTAGCGGTTGCCATAGTCACAAAGCATCGTCACGATCCGGTGCCCCGGCCCCATGTCCCTGGCCATGCGGATTGCAGCGGCAACATTGATCCCCGAGGATCCGCCCAGACACAGCCCCTCATGTGCCAACAGGTCAAATACAACCGGCAAGGCTTCGGTGTCGGGTATCCGGTAGGCCATGTCAGTCGCCAGACCTTCAAGATTGGCGGTGATGCGTCCCTGCCCGATGCCTTCGGTGATGGATGACCCTTCGGCCTTCAACACGCCGTTTTCATAGTGGCTGTAAAGTGCCGATCCCTCAGGGTCGGCAAGGGCGATCTTGACGCCTTTGGACTGCAATGCCATTGCAACGCCCGCCAGGGTGCCCCCCGATCCAACCGCGCAGGTGAAACCGTCGATCCGGCCGTCGGTATCGGCCCAAATCTCGGGTCCGGTGGTTTCGATATGCGCCTGACGGTTGGCGATATTGTCAAACTGATTGGCCCAGATGGCCCCATTTGGTTCGGTTTGTGCAAGTTTTTCAGCCAACCTTCCTGAATAGCGCACATAATTGTTCGGATTTGAATAGGGTGCCGCGGGCACCAGCACCAATTCCGCCCCCACAAGCCGCAGCATGTCCTTTTTTTCCTGGCTCTGGGTTTCGGGCATCACGATGACGGTGCGAAACCCCATTGACGCGCCCACCAGCGCCAGACCGATACCGGTATTGCCGGCCGTGCCCTCGACAATTGTCCCACCGGGGTGCAACTGACCCTTCGCAATCGCATCGCGGATGATAAAAAGCGCGGCCCGGTCCTTGACGGACTGGCCGGGATTGAGAAACTCCGCCTTGCCCAAAATCTCGCATCCGGTGATTTCACTGGCCTTGCGCAGCTTGATCAGGGGCGTCTTGCCCACAGCCTCGGCGAGATTGCTGTAATTCGGCATCTCAACTCCCCCATTGTTGCAGGGCTATACCTAGGCCCGCCCAAGGCGGACCTCAAGCCCCGGTGGCCGCCCCGCGCAAACCTGCGCGTTGGCGCGCCAGCCAATAGGCCAGAACGATCAGCGGTGCGCTATCAACCTCGCCACTTTCCACCAGTGCCATCAGCTTGTCAAAACCCAAGGTATGGGCGCGGATATCTTCGGCCTCGCCGGGCAGGCCACCGATACCGGCGACGCTGTCGGGCAGGTCTGCTATTCCGACATAGGTATAGAGGTATTCGCCCTTGGCCGCTGGCGACGGGTAGTAGTGCCGCGCCGGGATCAGGTCTTGCAGCACGATACCTGCCTCTTCCAGCGCTTCGCGCCGTGCGGCCTGTTCGGGCGTTTCGCCACCATCGACCCGGCCCGCCACCGCCTCGAGCAGCCAGGGATTGACATCGCCGCGCGCGAAAGGCCCCATGCGGAACTGCTCGATCACCAGCACCCGGTCGCGTACAGGATCGTAGGGCAGGACAACTGATGCATCGCCCGACAGGAATACCGCGCGGTTCACCACCTCGCTCATGGTTCCGTCAAAACGGCGAAACCGCAAATCATATTCTTCGACCGAGAAATAATTGGCATAGGTCTGGGCGAATTTTTCCACGACCACGTCCTGCGGACCATTCGCGTCGCGCAAGATGCGTTCCGGTGCGGGCATCCGCGCCCGCGCCTTGGCACCCCCGCGCATCAGCATCAACGGATATCTTGCCAAAACCTCGGCGGGTGCGCGAACCCCCAGATGGCGCATGAAATCCTCGGCGGTGGCGACCGCCGTTGGCCCCCACTGCGCCACCCAGTCCGCCAAACGCCAGGGTGCACCCGCTTGCCAGCGGCCTGCATCGGGGAAGTAAACATGCGCTTCGGTCGCACCGGATTGCCCGGCGACAGAGACCAGCCGCGTCTGATAGGCAAACCCGCCCTCATAAAAATCGAGCCGCGCCACATCCCTATCGGTCAGACCAGTGACCAGAACCCCCAAAGCCCCCGCGCCGCCTTCGACGATCAGCGGAAAGGCCTTGCCCTTTGCCCAGAAAACCGAATGACCCGGCAATACTGCCGACTCAACCGGCACCTCCCGCCCCAGCACCTCGTTCAAAAGCGGCGCATGGCAAAGTGTGCCGTAAAAGAAAAAATTCGTCACCGGCGCTACCGCCAGCGCCGCGCCGCCCATTCCGACAACAGCCCGGCAAGTGCCCCGCCGATCAGAACAACCGCCAGAAAGTCCCATGCAAACATGCGCTGCACGTAATCCACAGCAAGACCGACCGCACCCACGACGGCCTCCATCGGCCCGTCATAGGCAGGGCGGAATGCCAGAACCAACATCTCTTCTATCGAGAAAACGGCCAAAGCCGCAAGAACCGTGCAGACGGAGGTCTTGAGCCCCGACCCGACCGCCATCCAATTCCCGCGCCCCGCATCCGGCCCCATTACCCGCCAGCCGCACACCAGACCGATCAGCGCCGACACCACCGAAAAATACCCGAACTGGGTTCCTTCCTCCATATAGGGCTTGAACACCTCGGCCGCGAAAAACGCCAGCACCGCGAAGGCGAAGGCGGCGAATAGCTTGGCTGCTGTCGGCATTTATCTTCCCGGTCTCATCACTGTGATCTGCGTTACGTCACAGTTTCCGCCGTGAAAGGCCCCGGCGCAAGAGGCCAGATAAAAATTCCACATCCGTCTGAATCTTGCATCAAATCCCATTCTGGCGACGTCATCCCACCGGGCATTGAACACCTCATGCCAGCGGCGCAGCGTCTGGCTATAACTTTCGCCGAACTCGAAACTTTCCACCAGCCTCAAGCCGGCGCGGCCAATTTCGCCCTGCAAGGCGGATTTGCTGGGCAGCATTCCCCCTGGAAAAATGTACTTTTGAATGAAATCAACGCCTTTTCGATAAATCTCAAAGCGCTTTTCCTGAAGCGTGATGATCTGCAATGTCGCCTGCCGCCCCGGTTTCAAACGGTCGCGCAAAGTATCAAAAAAGATGGGCCAGTATTTTTCGCCCACCGCCTCGAACATCTCGATCGAGGCGATGCCGTCATAAAGCCCCAGTTCGTCACGATAATCCTGCAACCGGAATTCGACTCTGTCCGACAGACCCGCACGGGCGATCCGTTGACGCGCGTAATCCAGTTGCGCCTGCGAAATGGTCAGGCCCGTCACCCGCAAACCCCTTTCGCGCGCCGCATATTCGGCAAATCCGCCCCAGCCACAACCGATCTCAAGCACATGATCGCCCGGTTTCACCCCCATGCGGTCCACCATCGAGGCGTATTTGGCCAGTTGCGCCGCCTCAAGGCTTTCCTGACCGTTGCGAAACAGCGCCGAAGAATAGGTCATCGTCCGGTCAAGCCAGAGCGAATAGAATTCATTCCCAAGATCATAATGATAGGCGATATTGCGCTTGGCCTGCCGTCTGGAGTTTGAGCGCAGAAGATGGCGAAGCCGTTCGTATGACCGTACCAGCCCCATGCCCGGAAAACCGTCATAAATCGCATCATTGTCGGCATGGACGAAATCCATGAAAGCCATCAGATCGGGCGTTGACCAGCCGCCATCCAGATAGGCCTCGCAGAACCCCAGATCGCCCTCGCGGATCAGTCGGGCGAAAACGTCCGGGTCATGGACACGGATTTCGGCCACCGGCCCCGGTTCGGTGCCTTCCACTCGGAACCGGCGACCGTCTTCCAGCACAAAATCCAGCCGTCCATGCCTGATTTCCGAAGACACGCGATACACTTGCGCGAAATATCGCGGCAGTCCGGTCTGGCCCTCTGTGCTGCACAGCACCGCCATTGCATAACCCCCCGACAGAAAACTATCCTGTCTGGCGGCCATCGGGCAAGATGGTCGTTATGCAGTTGCAGAATAGCGCCAATGCGCGCCTAAAGAACCCGGTCCAGAGCCTTTATCAACCGCGTCACGTCTTCTTTGCTGGTGTAATGCACCATCGACATCCGCAACACGCCCTGGTCCAGATCGACGCCCATCGCGGTCAGCGGCCGTACCGCGTAAAAACTCCCGGCCCCGCAATTGATGCCGTGTTTGGCCAGTTCCGCTGATGCCGGCTCTGCCTTGCAGTCCAGTGCCACCGCCACTGTCGGCGCACGTTTCGCCGCATCGCGCGGGCCGATCAACCGCAGATCATTGCGCGCCGCCAGATAGTCCAGAAGCGGCTGGCACAGCGCCACTTCATGGCTGCGCATCAGGTCATGCACGGCAGCAGCGCGTTTGGCGGCGTTGGATTCGGGTGCGAAGTGATGGGCGTGAAGTGCGTCAAAATAATCCGCCATCCCTGCCGACGCCGCCACTTGCGCATGATCTGGCCCCGCTGGCGTGAAGCGTTTGTAAAGGGTGTCGGCGTTGAAGTAATGCCCCTGATTGGGCAGCCGCATCCCCAGGTCTTCGCGGATCACCATGATACCCTGATGCGGTCCGTAAACCTTATAGGCCGAAAAAAGATATATATCGACGCCCAGACCGGCCACATCGGGCAGCCCATGTGGCGCATAGCTGACCCCATCGACGCAGGTAACCGCCCCTGCCCCATGCGCCAGTGCCACGATCTCGGCCACCGGGTTGATTTCGGCGACGACGTTGGAACAATGCGGAAAGGCCACCAGCCGCACCTTGCCATCGGCCAGAAGCGGGGTCAGCCGCGTCGGGTCCAGATGCCCGGTTTGCGGGTCAATCTGCCATTCGCGCAGTTCGATGCCCTCCTCGGCCAGCCGCCGCCAAGGGCCGGAATTGGCCTCGTGATCCTGATTGGTCACAACGATCGCCTCGCCCGGTTTCAGGAACTGCCGGAAAGCCTGCGCCAGCACATAGGTGTTTTGCGTGGTCGAGGGCCCGAAACTCAGCTCATGGGTCTTGACCCCCATCATCGCCGCCAACCGCGCGCGCGCCTCGTCCATTTCCGCCCCGCCCGCCACCGAGGCCGCATAGGGGCCATAGGGCTGCACCTTGCGTTCGCGATAAAACCGCGTCAGCCGGTCGATCACCAGCCCGCAGGCATAAGAGCCGCCCGCGTTCTCGAAAAACGCCCGGTCGGCCAGCGCCGACGACGAAAAGGCGGGAAACTGGGCGCGGACAAAGTCGATATCGAGCGGCATGGCAATCCTCTTATCTCAGACAGCAGCCAATTTGGACCGCCCGGCGCGCCACTGCAATGGCAGATCACCCGTTTGACGACCGATAAATTTCAGACCGTTTCGCACCGCTTGCAGCAAGTCGCCCGCGTCCCTATATTGAACCTGTCCGGGGCAACCCGGACTATGGACATAAACGCGCTCGTAATAAGCGGATCGGACCCGGGGGCGGTACCCGGCGGCTCCACCAAAACCCGGTATTGGCCGGTCATGGGGCCGAAATAGGATCGACGAACGTCTAAAGGGGTTATGCTTTGTCTCGGTGAGGTACCACCGTTACCGGTCCAAAATGTACAGTTGCCAATAACAACCGTGCTCCGGCAATGGCTCTGGCTGCGTAAGCAGTTCGAGTCGCCGAAACTAAGCCCTTGCGCCTAGCAGCGTAAGGCGGGGTTCGCAGGCACCTGGCAACAGAAGCCTGCACTTCAATCCTATGCCCATGGCGTCGATTGCCCATTGCCGGGAACCAAGATGAACCTTGCCAAGGCGGTATGGCGACGACATCATGGCCCGATGGCCCCGATATGTACCCCGTTCCTGCTTGCCGCCCTGATGGTGCCTCTCGCGCCTGCCGCGCGGGCCTGTGATGTGGCGTTGCTTTTGTCGATCGACGTGTCAGGGTCCATTGACCGGGGCGAATACCAGTTGCAGACCTCGGGGCTCGCAGATGCGCTGGATGACCCCGAAGTGCGCGATGCCCTCTTGCAAGGGCAGATCGCCCTGAGCGTTGTGCAATGGTCCGGCACCGGCAAGCAGACGCTGTCGCTGCCCTGGCGGCGGATGCTGTCGGAAGGCGAAGTCGCGCGTTTCTCGGGCCTGGCCCGTGCCCTGCCCCGCGCCTATTTCGGCTCTGACACCGCCGTGGGCGAGGCCATCGCCTTTTCCGTCGAGCAATTCGCCGCCGT
>JBATDH010000267.1:0-2898 GCA_049663365.1 Albidovulum sp.
GGCGTACCCAGCACCAACACCAATAATACACCTGCTTTGTTGACCGTCGTCGACCGCAACACGGTGTCGGCACCTAACGGATCACGCAGCTACCGGGTTGGAAATTAAGGGGGAACCTTGATGTTAAGACTGATTACCCTACTGTTGATCCTGGGCCTGCCAGCGACGGCACAGGACGCGCAACGCCTTAACCCCCGTCAGGCAATGACCACGCTGGATCAGGCGCCGCCGGTACAGATCTATATCTCGATCAACGGCCAATCGGTCGGCCCCCTGGATGCTGCGGCCTTTACCCAGCATCTCGGCACACCAGAGGCGGCGGCCAACACCTATGTCTGGATGCCAGGCATGACCGACTGGGCGCTGGCCTCGACGGTTGCGGCGCTTCAGCCGATCATCGCGGCGATGGGGCAGACCGGCACCGACGGGAAAATGGCACCACCTGCCGACCCTTCTGCCTTTATGCTGGGGGTCTGGATTAGTGAGGCCTTTACTTGGAAACCGCAAGACGTCAAATGGAGCGTAATCGCGCAGATGAAGCTTTTGCCCGATGGCCGCTTTGAGGGCGCGACGATTTACCGGGATGACGCCAAGCGCGAGGGGCCGATCACGATTTCGCATGAAAAGGGCACCTGGAAGGTCACAGCGGGCGATGGCGGCAAATTTACCCTTACCCGCAATATGATCTACACCGATGTCAGGGACGGCGTTGTCAGCGCAACTGGCAAGTTTGAGGACAGCCTGACATTCGAGGCCACCGGGCCGAACGATGTGCTCACCGATTTCGGATCCAAATTTGTCCGAGTCCCCGAAGTTCAGTGACCGAAATGCGACGCCGGACATTTTTCCTGTCCGGTCTCGCGGCGCTCATGGTGTCAACACAGGCAGCCGCGCTGTCGGTCTATGTGGCCGAGGATGGCCAGGTTCTGGGACCGTTCGATGAGGCGGCGCTGAAGACGCAACTCGGGTCGCGAACCAAGGCGGCGGTGACGCTGGTCTGGATGCAGGGCATGACCGACTGGACCCCTGCCAGTCAGGTGCCTGAACTGGCGGTTCTTGTGGGCCGTTTGCCGCTCGACCCACCCTTCGATGCGGCCAAGTATCTGATTGGCGCGTGGATCAGCGATGATCAGCCGCTGGGCAAAGGCAAAGACGCTTTTCTGGGCAAGATGTCGATTGTGTTTGCGGCGGACCGCACCTTTACGGCGCTCGTTACAGGAAACCGGACAACGGTAACAGTGACCCCGAGCGGCAAGCCCGGCAAGCCGATCGTGACCCCGGAATTTCTTTCCTGGAACTCCTCGTTCGCGGGCGATTATACGGTCACTCAGGGAAATGACGGCTATTTCAGCGTCGAGTTGAAAGGTACCGTGACCCACAACGGAAGCAATTCACAGGACCCGATCAAAGCGGAACAAACCATCGACTTCAGGCAACTCGGGCCGGACCACATGGTGACGCGTTACGGCGTCGATTACCGCAGGACGACGAATTGAAGATGCCGCTTTCGGGGCGAAACCCTTGCCGCCACAGCAAAGCGCCGAAAAGTCCGCCCTTTTCTACATCCGCCGGAAGGTTACGCCACCTGTGCCGGGCATGGTAATGACCATGGTGTTGCGGTCCAGCAGCCGGGCCGGGAACTCGTCTGTCGGATCGAAAAATGTCATGTCCGGCAAGGACAGGCGGAAATCGGCGCCGTTCTGGCCTGTTACACCCCAAGGCGCGTTCGATGTGCGCGAAAACCAGAAGCCTTCATCCGCCGTGGCCGCTTTCAACGTACCGCGCGAGGGAAAGAAAACGCCATTGTCAAACAGCATCAAAAGCCAGACGGTTTGTTCGCCCGCCGCTTCGCTGACCGGGTCAGACACCCAGCACCCGGTGATAATCGGTTTCAGCCCGGTTCTGACCTGATCCGCCGTTAACGTCCGGTCCCCCGGCAATGGATTGAATTCCTTCATTTCGGACGACCATTTCCAACCATCTGCGGAATTGACCGAATAGGCATAGACATTGGTCGGAAGCTCGCCGAGGTGCATCCGGCGCTTGATCTCGAGGATCGACCAGGGGCCGAGGTTCTGGTTCTGGTGGTAAACCCAATAAAGCCAGGGCGGGTTTTTCTGGGCGTAGTCCGACGCGGCGATACTTTCCCGCCGCACCAATTCGTTGGCGCACGAAACCGATATGTCCTCTGCACCTGCCGCAGTCACCATTGCACCCACAAAACCGCCTATCGCAAGCGCACCTATCCATCCAACACCCGACATAGTCACCTCCTTAAAGTCAGGTTAATTCCGATAACGGCGTTTCGAGTTCACATTGAAAGAGAAAATGAATTTTTGCATACGAGGCGACGTCTACAAAATCTGCATCAGCCGGAATTTGTGAGAGGCGGATGGGTTGCTTTCTGTTCTTCCCCCATGCGCCTGCTCACGCTGTCTTCAGCGGCGCGTCAGAACCCTGACGGCACCAGTTGCAGCCCCGCCATCTGCCAGGCCTGCAAACCGCCGCGATACCAGTAGACATTGGTATAGCCGGCGGCGACGACGCGCAGAGTGGCGTTATAGCTGAGCCAGCAGTTCGGATCGCTGCAATAGACCACGATTGTCTGGCCGCGATCACCGCGAGTGATCTGGCTCAACCATTGCGCCGCCTGCTGCTGGACCCGGTCGTTGAAATCCCCGCCAGAGGCCAGCGCAGGTGCCATCAACGCCTTGGGCAGGCTGTAATTGCCACCAAGAACGTCGATGATCACGACCGGCTTACCAGCGTTCAACGCCTGTGACAGAATCGCTGTCGTCACGATCTGCGCCCCCTGGACCGACGTGGGCGTCGGCGCATGGAACTGATCGCTGCGCAGGGTAGAAGCCGGCGGCACACCGAAGTCTCGCAACTCAAAGG
>JBATDH010000268.1:0-4059 GCA_049663365.1 Albidovulum sp.
ACCCCTGCACAATGGTCACCCGTTCTTGCGGCAACAACGCCAGATCAACCGCAGCGCCGGCATTCAGGACCAATATCCGCCCCGAGGGCGGAATGGCATCAGCGCCCTCAAGCGCAAACGACAGGCGTGCGTTCATCATGAAATTGCGAGGCGCAGCGCCCCTATTCCTTTTCCATCGTGCATTGCAGCGGATGCTGGTGGCGACGGGCGAAATCCATCACCTGCGCCACCTTGGTCTCGGCCACCTCAAAGGAATAGACCGCAACCACCGCCAATCCTTTTTTGTGCACGGTTAGCATGACCTCAAATGCCTGGCTATGGCTCAGCCCGAAAAACCGCTCCAACACATGCACCACAAATTCCATCGGCGTGTAATCGTCGTTCAGGATCATCACCTTGTAGAATGGCGGGCGCTGGGTTTTGGTACGCGTCTTGGTGGCGACCGAGGTGCCACCATCATTGCCGTCGTTGGGGTCGGACATAAGGGTTGGGCGCAAAGGCAAACGTCATTCTCCGAAAGAATCGGCCATGGGGAACTTGTCTTCCAATATAGTCTCAAAGTCGGATGAGAAAAGAGTTGCGATCAATTCAATTGATCCCCACGGCAGAACCGCCTTTACCCGCAAATTCCGATGGATTTTCGGGCACCCGCACCGGGGTTTTGCGGTGGCAATCACGCAACATCTGCCCTGCGGCTGAGCAACGCTCTGAAACGTATTGAAAATAGGGTGTTTTCCCAATCAAAACCCTGTGCTAACGTAACCCCATTCGAACAAGCCCCGGCGACAAGATCGGGGTAATGAGGCAGGACCAAGGTGAAGAACGTGACCGCTCGTCTGGGGCAGTACGTCCGCAACGGATATGTACTGACCATCATCGCGCTGGCCATTTTGGCCATGCCTTTTGCGGCCATGTCCGCCCCCTATGCCGATTTGGTGATTGATGCGCGCACCGGGCAGGTGCTGCATGAAACCAACGCCGACACCCGGCTGCACCCGGCTTCTCTGACCAAGATGATGACGCTCTACATCGCCTTCGAGGCGATTGAGCATGGCGAAATCTCGCTCGACAGCCAGGTGACGATCTCGCAAAACGCCGCCGCCGAACCGCCCTCGAAACTGGGGCTGAAGGCAGGTCAGAAAATCGCCCTCAGGTATCTCATCCGCGCCGCTGCGATCAAATCGGCCAATGACGCCGCCACAGCCATCGGCGAGGCCATCGAAGGGTCCGAAAGCGCCTTTGCCAATCGCATGAACCGCACCGCCAAGGCGCTGGGGATGACAAGAACCACCTTTCGCAACGCCAATGGCCTGACCGCCGAAGGCCATTTGTCCACCGCCCGCGACATGACCACGCTCGGGCGGCGGGTGTTTTTCGACTATCCGCAATATTACAACCTTTTCTCCCGCCGCACCGCCGATGCGGGCATGAAGCAGGTCAATTCGACCAACCGCCGGTTTCTGGACAGCTACAAAGGCGCGGATGGCATCAAGACCGGCTATACGACACCGGCGGGTTTCAACCTTGTGGCATCGGCCGAACGCGGCAACACGCGCATCATCGCGACCGTCTTTGGCGGCAAATCCACCGCCTCGCGCAACGCACGGGTCGCCGAATTGCTTGACCTCGGCTTCGGCAAGGCACCGCGCAAGGCCATCGTGCAAAAGCCCGCAATGCCCGTCTATACCGCGCAGGCAGAGCCGGACGATTCCGACTCTGTCTCCGTCTCCGGTATCGGCACGACATCGGCCGGGAAAACGCTGCGTCTGGCGCGTGCCATCGCCAAAAGCCCGCGCCCCCTGCCGCGCCCCGAAAAATCGACCGAACCCATGCTTCTGGCCCTGCAAGACGACATCAACGCCGCCCTGGTGGAAGCCCATGCCGGAGCCGAGGATGTGGCGGAGGACGCAGCAGAACCGCTGGTCATGGCAGACATGGCCAATGATCCGGCCAATGATCCGACGCCGCAACCCGACCCGGCAACCCAGGCCGAAACTGCCGCCCCCGACCTGCCGGTTTTCGAACAGACCACCGCCCCGCAACCCGAAACCCTGCTGGCACAGTCTGACCTGATCGCAGCCGATCCCGACATCCTTGAAATCGATGCCCCGGCAACGCCCGATCCCGTCATCGCGGCGATTGCCTCGGCCATTGCGCCTGAAACGTCCCCCCGGCCCGCCGTCTCGCCGATACGTCTGGCTTTGGCCGATGCCGCCACCGAAACGGTTGCGGTGACCCCTGCCAGTCTCGTGTCACCCTCACCGGACATTCCCGCGCCGACCGAAACCGTCATCAATGCCCCCATCGAGCCGAACACGACGCCGCTGCCCGCGATCCGTCCCGAACAGGTGGTTCTCGTCGCCTTTTCAGCGCCGGAACCTGTGGCGGCAGACCTGGAAACCGTCACCCGCGTTTCAACCTCGGGCGGGCGCGAATGGGCGATCAATGTCGGTCGCTTCAATAACCGCTACAACGCCGAACGGATGCTGTTGCAGACCGCGCTGATCGAAATGAACACGCTCGATGAGGCGCTGCGCAAGGTCGTGAACCGCAAGGGCGGGTTTGATGCCAATTTCGTCGGCATGACCCACGAGATGGCCGAACTGGCCTGTCGCCGGTTGCAGGCGCGCCAGACCGAATGCAAGGTGATCGGCCCCTGATCACAGCCCCTGACTGACGCTCAGGGCCGCGGATGGTCGTCCCATTCCTTTGACAAAATCCGCTGCCCGTCCCCTTCGGGATCGTCGTATTGCTTGTGTTTGAGGGTCCAGAGAAACGCCCCCAGCCCTGCCCCGCCCAACACCAGCGAGACGGGAATCAGATAGGCCAGTACCTCCATTCCGGTCCCTCCTATTTCAGGCGCAGCGCATTCAGCGATACCGTCACCGACGAGGCCGACATCGCCAATGCGGCGATCAAGGGCGTGGCAAAACCGGCGAAAGCCACCGGCACCGCCAGTATATTATAGGCTATCGACAATGCAAAATTCTGCTTGATCCGCTGGCGCGCCTGCACGGCAATGCGCAGGGCGTCGGCGATGGGCTGCATATCCTGCCCCAAGAGCACAATATCAGAGGCCACCCGCGCCGCGTCCAGCGCCGATGCGGGCGAGATTGACACATGCGCACCCGCAAGGGCTGCGGTATCGTTCAGGCCGTCACCGACCATCAAAACCCGGTGCCCCGCTGCGGACAATGCCGCGATTGCCGCGGCCTTTTGATCGGGAAACACCCCCGCGCGCCAGTCGGTCACCCCCAGTTGCGCCGCCAGCGCCGCCACCGGTGCCGCGCTGTCGCCCGACAGGATCATCACCGATTTGCCCTGCTGTCTGATGGCCGCGATCAGCGCCTCGGCGCCCGGCCTTGACCGGTCGGCAAAGGTAAACGCGCGGGCCGGGCCATCGCCGGTCTTCAGCCAGCTCGCCGTCACATCGCCCGCTTTTGCCCCCAGCCATTCCGCCCGCCCCAGCCGGACTTTATCCCCTTTCCAGACGCCTTCGACGCCCTGACCCGGCACTTCGCGGATGTCATCAACCTTGGCCGGTTTGACCCCGGCTGCCGCCAGCGCCTCGGCCAGCGCGCGCGACAACGGATGCGCCGACGCCCCGGCCAATGCTGCGGCCAGCGCCAGATCTTTCGGCGCATGTTCCCCCAGATTGCCCGGTTCCGGCGCGCCCAGCGTCAGGGTTCCGGTCTTGTCGAACACCACCATGTCGACTTCGGCCAACCGTTCCAGCGCGGTGCCGTTCTTGATCAGCAAACCCTTGCGAAACAGCCGCCCCGAGGCAGATGTCACCACCGCCGGAACCGCCAATGCCAATGCGCAGGGGCAGGTGATGATCAACACTGCCGCCGCGATATTCAGCGACAGCCGCAGATCGCCGCCGGTTTGCCACAACCAGAAGGACAGCGCCGCCAGCGCCAGAATATGCACAGCCGGCGCATAGGCCCGTGCCATCCGGTCGGCCAGCGATGTATAGCGCGTCCGCGCCCCTTCGGCGACGGCGACAAGATCGGCCATCCGGTGCAGCGAACTGTCGCGCCCCGCCGCCGTGACCCG
>JBATDH010000269.1:0-7623 GCA_049663365.1 Albidovulum sp.
CGCATAGGCCGCATTGACGGCGGCGGCGGCGCTGTCAGCGGTTTCGCCGGTGCCGCCGACCATTGCCCTATAGGCGCGTTCCACCCGGCCCCAGCGGTTGTCGCGATCCATCGCCCAGTAGCGCCCGACCACTGTGGCCACGCGCGCGCCCGACGGCAGCCGCGCGGTCAGATCGGCAACGAAGCCACCGGCGGAAGATGGCGGCACATCGCGCCCGTCGGTCACGGCATGAAGAGCGACCGGCACTCCCGCATTTGCGATCATTTCACAGGCGGCGATCACATGATCGATATGGCCATGTACCCCGCCATCCGAAATCACCCCCATCAGATGCGCAGTGCCGCCCGAAGCTTTCAATGTCTCAACAAACGCGGCAATGGCGTGGTTGGAGAAGAAACTGCGGTCCTCGATCGCCAGATCAATCTGGCCAAGATCCATCGCCACCACGCGGCCCGCGCCGATATTGGTATGGCCAACCTCTGAATTGCCCATCTGACCCCTTGGCAGGCCGACATCGGGGCCATGGGTGACGAGCTGCGCAAGGGGGCAGGTGGCCATGATCCGGTCATAGGTCGGCGTATGGGCAAGTGCCACGGCATTGGCCGCCGTTTCGGCCCGCAACCCCCAGCCGTCGAGGATGCACAGGACGACGGGTCTGGGGCGGGACATGGCGGCTCCTTTCCGGTTTCGCCACCTTCTAGTCCCGGTCGCGAACCGGGGCAACCGGCTAAGGCGGGGCGGGGCTGTTCGTGCCTTGCATCGGGGTTGCTTTCGCCCGATGATATCCGTTCTTCGGAGACTTTGGGAAAGGTCGGCATGGATATTGCGGCGCTTGTGATCTTTGCCGGGGCGCTGGCCATTGCCGCCGGATCGCCCGGCCCCAGTGTCGCGGCACTGGTTGCAAGGGTGCTGGCGCGCGGGCCCCGTGATGTGTTGCCGTTTCTGGCGGCCATGTGGATCGGCGAGGCGATCTGGCTGTCGCTGGCAGTCTGGGGGCTGGCGTCGCTGGCCGAGACATTTCATGCGGCATTTGTGGTACTGAAATGGGTGGGCGTCGGTTATCTGCTTTATCTGGCGTGGAAGATGTGGGGCGCACCGGTTGATCTGGCCGGGGCTGAAATCCCGGAACGGAGATCGGCCGTCAGGATGTTCATGGCCGGATTTGCCGTGACCCTGGGCAACCCCAAGATCATGGTGTTCTATATCGCACTGCTGCCGACAATCATTGATCTGCGCTATCTGTCGGTGCTTGGCTGGGCGGAACTGACGGCGACAATGCTGGTGGTCCTGATTGCCATTGACATGCTGTGGGTGGTTCTGGCGGTCCGCGCGCGAAGAATGCTCAAAAGCCCAGCAGCGGTGCGTTTCACGAACCGGCTCAGCGCCGGGGTCATGACCGGTGCTGCGACTGCGATCGCGGTGCGCTGACCTCAGACCCGGTGATAGGGACTTCCCGCCAGGATAGACGCCGCTCGGTAAAGCTGTTCGGCCAGCATCACCCGCACCAGCATATGCGGCCAGACCATGGGGCCGAAAGACAGCGCCATATCCGCCCTGTCGCGCAGGGACGGAGCGATGCCATCCGCGCCGCCGATGATAAAGGCGATGTCCTGCTGCCCTGTGTCGCGCCAGGTTGCTATCTGTCTGGCAAATTCGGGCGAGGATAGCAATTTTCCGCGCTCATCCAGACAGACAAGTTTGGCTCTATCAGGAATGGTGCGGGCCAAAAGATCAGCCTCGGCCCCCATGCCGCCGCCTTTTTTGTCCTCGACTTCATGGGTGACAACCGGCCCGAGGCTGAGCGCCCGGCCGGTCTTGTCAAAACGGTTGAGGTAATCGCTGATCAGATCACGCTCCGGGCCCGCCCGAAGGCGGCCCACAACGCAAAGGTGCAGCCGCATCAGTTGGGGGCGGCGATGGCGTCGACGCCCGTCGGAAGCCACATCTTCTCGAGCTGATAAAACTCGCGGACTTCTGGGCGGAAAACGTGAACGACGACATCCGAGGCGTCGATCAACACCCAGTCGCCCTGATCCTTGCCCTCGATCTTGCAGATCATGCCAAAATCCTGCTTGAGCCGGTCAATCAGCTTTTCGGCAATGGCCCCCACCTGCCGGGACGAGCGGCCCGAACAGACGACCATATGGTCAGCCACGCTGGAACGCCCGCGCAGGTCGATCGTCACGACATCTTCGGCTTTGTCATCGTCAAGTGAGCTGAGAATACGGGCAAGCAAAACGTCGCTTGTAACCTCGTCAGGCATGGCCGTCATCGGCACCAGCCCCGCGACCGGAGAAGCGGTCGCCTTTGCAGTTTGAAACAGGACATTGTCCTCCTGGGTTGCGCGCCGACCATGCCCCGGCGCTGGGCCTGTGCTTAACGTAACATCGCGAATGTAAAATCTCAATGTAGCGGAATTAAGGAAAGAACGCGCTGTGGCGCTTCTTCGCCAGTGGTCAATCTGCGGCGTCGGCTTGCGCTGCCTGTTCCTTCGAGGTTGCAGCAGTGTCCCCCAGCATCCGCACCTCGCGCTGCGGGAAGGGAATGGAGATATCGTTCTGCTTGAAGGCGTCCCACAGCGCGAGATAGACATTGCCGCGGACATTGGTCAGCCCCTCTGACGGATCGGTGATCCAGAAGCGCAGGATGTAGTCGACCGAACTGTCGCCAAAGCCGGTGATGTGGCATACGGCGGGACGGCCCTTGAGAACCCGGTTGACCGACAAGGCGGCTTCGATCGCCACCTTGCGCACCAGATGGGGGTCGTCGCCATAGGCGGTTCCGAAAAAGATGTCGATACGCACAAATTCATTTGAATGCGACCAGTTGACCACCTGCCCGGTGATCAGGTCCTCATTGGGAATGAGGTATTCCTTGCCCTCGCGCGTGACCACGCTGACATAGCGCGCACCCAGGCTTTCGATCCAGCCGAAGGTATCGCCAAGCGAAATCACGTCGCCGGGTTTGACTGACTTGTCCAGAAGGATGATCACGCCCGAAACAAGGTTCGACACCACCTTTTGCAGGCCAAATCCAAGCCCGACACCGATGGCACCCGACAGCACCGCAAGCCCGGTAAGATCGAACCCGACCGCCTTCAACCCGATGAAGAACGCGGCACTATAAAGGCCGATTTGCAGGGCCTTGACCGCAAGTTCCTGCATCGAGGGCGAAATATCCTTGTTGCCGCGGATGCGTCTGGAGCTGGTCTGGGTGACAAAACGCGCCAGTGTAACCAGAACACCCGTGACCACCAGCGCCTTGATGACCGAAAGCGCCGAGAGATGGAACGAACCGAATTCAATCGCCACCCGGTCAAGAAACCCGCTGACTTCTTCGGTCAGCCCGAGATAGTAGATTGTGACATAAATCCAAAGGCCCCAGGTGACGATGCGCCTTAGAAGCGGGTTGGAAATGAACCGCGCGGCGAAACTGACCATAAGCACAGCCGTGGCGATCGTGGCACCCAGGGTGACCAGATAGCGCCGCGACGGGAACTGGAACAGATAGGCTAGCACCGCCGCCGCCGACCAGGCCAAAAGCACGAAAAAGATTAGCCGCAACCGTTTGTGCACGATCAGCGCGATGCGCAGCCGCCATTTTGGCCAGCCTTCGCGGTCGCGCAACCAATCATGGATAATCGGCCCGATCCAGCGGTTGATCGCCCAGGCGACCGCAAAGCAGGCGATCAGGATCATCACCTGGCTGTAGCGCGACGGCAAGAAGAGGTTGTTGAACGCCCTGAGCAGACTGTCGAACAGATCGGAAAATGCCGCGTAGGTCGTCTGGAGTTCATTGTCCATCAAGATACCCCTCTTGGTTTTATCTATTGCATGCGCCCCAAATGCCGTCAAACCGGATGCTGGCCCCGAAACCATGCGGCTATCTTGCGGCGCGGGCGGCGAGAGTGTATCTGCCAGACCCATGAAACCGGTTTTCGACATGGACGATAGGGCGCGCCTGCCGTGGCGCTTTTTCGGCGCTGCTTTTCGGACGCTGGCGCGTGCCTGAGTCCATCTGCGCATGGCGCAAATGAATTGCCTTCAAACCCTCAAGCTATGGGAGCGGACCAATGTCCCCCAAAACCCTTTACGATAAAATCTGGGATGCCCATGTCGTCGATACGCAGGATGATGGCACCTGCCTGCTTTATATCGACCGCCATCTGGTCCATGAAGTGACCAGCCCGCAGGCCTTTGAAGGCTTGCGCATGACCGGCCGCACCGTTCGTGCGCCGGAAAAGACCATCGCGGTGCCGGATCACAACGTGCCTACCACACTGGACCGCGCCAATGCCGCGACGATGACCGAAGACAGCCGGGTGCAGGTCGAAGCGCTTGACACCAACGCCAAGGATTTCGGCATTCATTATTATCCGGTCAGCGATGTCCGCCAGGGGATCGTTCATATCGTCGGCCCCGAACAGGGCTGGACCCTGCCCGGCATGACCGTGGTCTGCGGCGACAGCCACACAGCCACCCACGGCGCATTCGGCGCACTGGCCCACGGCATCGGTACGTCCGAAGTGGAACATGTGCTGGCGACGCAAACGCTGATCCAGCGCAAGGGCAAGAATATGAAGGTCGAGATCACCGGGCACTTGCGCCCCGGTGTGACCGCCAAGGACATTACCCTGTCGGTCATCGGTGCCACCGGCACGGCGGGCGGCACCGGCTATGTCATCGAATATTGCGGGCAAGCCATCCGCGATCTGTCGATGGAAGGCCGCATGACCGTGTGCAACATGGCCATCGAAGGCGGTGCCCGCGCCGGGTTGATCGCGCCAGATGAAAAAACCTTTGCCTATTGCATGGGCCGCCCTCATGCGCCCAAAGGGACGCAGTGGGAGGCGGCACTGACCTGGTGGAAGACGCTGAGCAGCGACGAGGGCGCGCATTTCGACAAGGTGGTGACGCTGAAGGGCGAAGACATCGCGCCGGTCGTGACCTGGGGCACCAGCCCCGAAGACGTGCTGCCGATCACCGGCGTGGTCCCCGCCGCCACGGATTTCACTGGTGGCAAGGTCGAGGCGGCACAACGTTCACTTGACTATATGGGCCTCAAGCCAGGCACAGCATTGAAGGATATTGCAATCGACACCGTTTTCATCGGCTCTTGCACCAATGGCCGGATCGAGGACTTGCGCGCCGCCGCCGCGATCCTGAAGGGCAAGAAGATCAAGGACGGAATGCGGGCGATGGTGGTGCCCGGTTCCGGTCTGGTCCGGGCCCAGGCCGAGGAAGAGGGTCTGGCGCAGATTTTCATCGACGCCGGGTTTGAATGGCGGCTGGCCGGTTGCTCCATGTGTCTGGCGATGAACCCCGACCAGCTTGCGCCCGGCGAACGCTGTGCCGCCACCTCGAACCGCAATTTCGAGGGCCGTCAGGGCCGGGGCGGGCGGACGCATCTGATGAGCCCCGCGATGGCGGCGGCGGCGGCGGTGACGGGGCACCTGACTGATGTAAGAGAGATGATGTGATGACGGATTGCGCCATGAACTGGGTGCTACTCAAGAATTTCAGCATCGAGTCGCAATTGAAAGCTGAAGGCCTCAGTTTTGATGCGTTTGATATTGTTGAGAAAACATTTAAGGATTCTGGACTTAGGAAACTCAGGCAAAAGGTCATTGGGCGCTTAGGGAGCGAACTCAGAATAAAATACGATAAAGAAAGCAAAGACGAAAAGGATCTGAATTCAATTGTAAATGGCTGCTATTGTATTGGCCTAGGAGGTCAATACAAGATTCCATATTCGGAAGACTTTTCGTCAAGGGTTATCTATATTGGTAGCGGACGAGTGTACAATCGTATTAAATCGCACCTAACAGCAAAGCTTTTTGACTTTGCGCAGGCAATGCCTGGTATTCCACTGCAATTTCATATCTGTGATTTGGACCAACCGAAACTCGATAGGAAGGACTTTGAACAAGGCCTTCTCCAAAAATTTGTCGAGGACTCCGGTGGCTCAAAGCCACTCCTCAATGCAAATGACGCCAAGTCAGATCCTCTAAAACTCACGCTCCCTAGTGGCTGGGACAAACCGCTTCACAAGGACAAGGGAGTTCAAATTGCAAAATGGCTCATTCGGCCCACGAACATGGATGAGTGGAAAGGAGCACTCGACCCATGATCCCCCAATTTGGCCCCGAAACCGGCCTTCTCCTCATCGACGTCCAGAAGGGCGTCAACGTGTTTGAACACTGGGGCGGTGGCAAGACTGGGCGGCGCAACAACCCCGATGCCGAAACCCGAATGGCGGCCTTGCTGGCCCGCTGGCGCGAGGCTGGGTTGCCGGTTTTCTTCACCCGCCACGACAGCCGCGAAGCAGCCTCGCCGCTCAAGTTCAGCCTGCCGACAGGGGCGCAGATCGACGGGTTTGAACCAAGCGCGGGCGAGGTGGTGATCGAAAAGGATGTCAATTCGGCCTTTGTCGGCACCGATATGGAGCTGCGGATGCGCCAGAAAGGCGTGTCGCGGCTGGTGGTTGCCGGATTCTTCACCAATTTCTGCGTCGAAACCTCGGTGCGGATGTCGGGTAACATGGGCTATGATACCTATCTGGCGCATGACGCCTGCGCCACCTGCAACCGGATCGGTCCCGATGGCACGGATCACGACCCGCAATTGCTCCACGATATCAGCGTCGCCAATATGCATGGCGAATTCTGCACGGCGCTGGGCACCGGTGCGCTGTTGGGTCTGACCCGCGCCGATGCGCCGGGGCTTGACCGGGTGCAGGGCAACGAGTGACGCGCGCTGTTAGTTCAGTTCACTGGTCAGGCGGCGGGTGATCCACAGCCCGTAGCCCCCCAGCGCAAAACACCAGATCGCCATCGCCAGCCCCTGTTGCGGGAAGGCGATGCCCCGGTCGATGAGAATGCCGGTGATGCCGGGGCCGATAGCGGTCGACAGGACCATGATCGCCGTGGCGACGGCGCGGATCGACCCCAGATGGTTGGTGCCGTAGACGCCGGGCAACAACGCCCCCCAAAGCGCATTGGCAATGCCTGAAGTGACGCCCAGAAAGCCAAGGGCAACAATCCAGGTGGCCACATGATCCGCCGGACCGATCATCAGCATCCCGACCCCCATCGGCAGTGTCAGGATGGGTAGAAGGCGATGCGGCCCGAACCGGTCCACCGCCCATCCCGCGGCAAGGGCTGTGGCGACCGAAATCACCGAATAGACGCTGAGACCCGGTGCCATTGCGGCAAGGCTCCAGCCCTTGACGGCGGCGACATGCGCCTGGTGGAAAAACACCACGGTGCCGATGAAGCCATGCGTCAGCAAGAGCGGCACCAGCGCCGGGAAAAGCCAATGCCGCCACACCTCGCCCCGCCGCCAATGGCGGTCGGCAAGTCCGGTGCTGCCTCCGCCCGCACTGTAACCGGCAGGGGCACGGTCCCGGACCAGCAGCAAGAAAAGCGTCGGTGCAATCACAAAGGCCAGCGCGACGGCAACCATGCCCCAGCTAGCCCGCCAGCCGATCCAGCCGATCAACAGGACGACGGGAAGTGGCAAAAGCACCTCGCCCAGCGAGAGACCCAAGCCCGCTATCGAAACCGCGCGGCCACGGGTGGCCACGAACCAGCGCCCCATCGCCGTGACCGATATATGGCTGAAC
>JBATDH010000270.1:0-4176 GCA_049663365.1 Albidovulum sp.
GCGATGACCAACCGTGCCCAAGGCTCCCGGAGCTGTCCGGGAATTACCGAAATCCCTGTCCGGGATTTACCGAAACGCGTGTCCGGGAATTACTGAAATCCGTGTCCGGGAATTTGCGAAACCCGCATGCAGCGTTTCCACGTCTTCCGGCAGGGTGGCGAGGTCAATGGACATGGTCTGATTGTACCATGCTGCAAGGCATTTCTGCGCTACAAACGCTGCCCTGAGTCAATGCGCCGCAGGCAGTTTAGCCGGCTGCCGCCGGTTGCCAGCGTCGCTCCGGCGCACGCCAATCGATCCCCTCGAGCAGCATCGAAAGCTGCGCCGGGCTGAGCGCGACCGTCTCGCCGGCGACCTCCGCAGATGGCCACGGGAAGCCACGGTCATCGAGGCGCTTGATGAACATGCAGAGCCCGGTTCCGTCCCACCACAGGATCTTGATCAGATTGGCCTTGCGCCCCCGGAAGGCAAAGAGATGGCCCGAGAACGGATTGGTCTTCAGCATGCCCTGCACCAACATCGCCAGACCGTCCATACCCTTCCTCATGTCGGTATAGCCAAGCGCCAAATGCACCTTCATCCCCAACGGCGCCGGGATCATTGGCCCGCTCCTTCCAGCAGCGCGACCAGTGTCCGGATCGTCTCGGGATCGGTGTCGCGGTCGAACCGCACCCGGCGGCCGCCCCTCAGGGCGACCTCGATGCCTGGGGCAGATCGTTCGACCACGATCGGAGGCGCAGGCGGTGTTGATGGGTTTGATGCCGGCGTCGCCGTCTCATCCAGCGTCACCTCGGCAAAGGCCGGTTCCGGTTCCGCAACCGGCATCAGGTCCTTCTTCCACTGGAACAGGAGCCGGGCACCGATCCCGTATTTCTTGGCGACGCCCGATACGCTTGCTCCGGGGCTGCTGGCCTCTTCGACAATCCGACGCTTGTCCGCCGGGCCAAAGTTCCGACGACGACCGCTGTCGCCTGATCGCCCCGACGGAAGGTAAGGAACTTCTGCTTCGCTATGCATAGGCTTAAGCATATGCTCAGAGCCCCCGCCGCGCCGGTAAAGCAGCTTGCCCGTCAGACGCGGATCTTCATGCCTGAACTTCGCTCGCCAGTTCCCGAAACGCTTCAGCGGCAGACCGTGGACCTCACAGTACTCCCTTTGATTCAACGTGCTGTCGCGCCAGCCCCGGATATGCGACCGCCAGAACGCCTCCAGTTCATTGTGCTTTTCCTCGCTCACCCGCACCATCTACTTCTCCTTCATCACAGACCTGACCGTGAAAAGAAGATCGGAACCAAACGCCAATTGCCAAGTGTGCATTCCCTGGACGCTTACGACATTCCCTGATCGAGCGGAATAAGTTCCCTGTTACCGACGAAGGAATTCCCTGTTAATTTGCGTTGGGAAATCATGTGTAACGTATTGATATATGGCGGTTATTGACGCCCGATTTTGGCCAAAAACGGCAAATTTTGCAAAAATTCCCTGTAAATTCCCTGTTAGCAGGGAAATTTGGCCTAACCGAAGCGCCTGATGCTGCCGACAGAGACCGCGGCGGATATTCGGCCCGATCGATAGGATCACGGGCGTCTCCCGCGCTGATGGCACGCCACAAGCCCCCGGAAAATCGGGAGAAAACAGCGAAATACCGGCTGTGCTGACAGAGACTGGGGTCGGTGGCGGAGGGAAAGGGACCCCCGTCGAACCTTCTCCACATCAAGTCATTGATTTTAAGTTATTATTTTTCGCGCAATGCACCCCAAGAGCGCTTCCAGCACTGCAAGCGTCTCACGTGGTGATGCCGTCTGGTGAGAGCGGCATCCTCCTCACCTCCAGCAAGTAGGTGGCTACTGTTACCGCTGGACCGTGCAAACATTGAAGATTCCACGCTGCGCAAATCTGATGCGCCTTGAAAAGGCGTCCGATCATCCGAGCCCAAAATCATCGCGAAACTGGTCGATCTGGTGTATGCGCTCGTGCAGGATGGTCACGATCCCGATGTCACCATTCGAGAGATGACGCCAGTAGACGAAATGGCGCTCAAAGCGAAAGAAAAACCCCTCAACGCCGAATTCGGCTGGGATCGGTTTCGACGCGACACCGTGGTCAGCGATCTTGTCGAAGGCTGCGAACAGGCCGGTAATGTATTTCTCGGCCTGATCATCCCCCCACCTGTCGCGGGTATAGCGGTAGATGTCATCAAGGCGATGGGACGCCCCTTCCTGGATGCGGATGGTGGCCACCAGATCAGGTCCGGTTCCGCGCAATCACCTCAACTGCGGTCAGCGGTTTGTAAGTCTCCTCCGGGGCCGCGAAGGCATGGGTCAGTTCCGCCTTCAGCCGATTGAAGGCTTCGTGCTCTGCCCTCTCCTTGTCACGCCGGATCAGGTCGCGGATGTATTCGCTGACGTTCTCGTAGGATCCATCATCGCCCACATTGGCTGACACAAAGTCACTCAGGGCCCCACCAAGGCGGACGGTCATCGTGGTTGTTCGGGACATTGCGCAGCACCTTTCATCTCGCGTGTATTCAATATAACCAACAACGAACGCAGAACAAGAGAGGACTGCCCCGTACGGTTGTCGCACATCGTTCGCGTTTCAGCCGTCAGCCTCATCGACAATGTGGCGCCCCGCCAGCGCGAGGATAACATAGAGCACGGCATCCGAATGCCGCGCGAGGGCGATCAGATGATCGCCGCTCGGCCCCCGCTCACCTGCGAACCAGTACTTCACGGTGCGTTCGCTGGCTCCTGTCCAGCGCATGGCCATCTTGATCGCCCGATGCGTTTCGCCAAGCTCCTCGTGCAGAGCCATCGCCATGGCAGTTCGATAATCGGTGGGTTCTTCGACTAGGAGCCCGACAACAACATCTGTGAGCGATCAATCAGACCGCTGACTCTCGGACGGAAAAATTATCTCTTCATGGGGTCTGAAGGCGGAGGAAAGGCGGCCGCGATTGCCTATACCCTCATCCAGACCGCCCGCATGAACAGCGTTGACCCGGAAGCCTGGCTGACTTGGGTGCTGACACACATCTCCGACCACAAGATCAACCGTATCGATCAACTGGCGCCTTGGAACTGGCAGCAAAGTTAGTTGTCAACGGCAGTCACGCCGGACGGATACGTCCGTTTTGACTTTTGTGCCTGATCAGGCGCTGGCCATCACCGGATCGCGATAATCCGCGCCGCGCGTCAGCATCGCCCAGATACAACGCGCCATTTTATTGGCCAATGCAAATGCCGCGACCATCGGCGGCTTGCGTTCCAGCAGGCGCTCCAGCACGGATTGCGCGGTGCCCCTCTGCGCAACGCCCAGCGGATCACCGACATGGCACCCGTGACAAGCAGTCGCCGGATGTCCCGCTGCCCCATCTTCGATGTCTTCCCCAGCCGCTGCTTGCCGCCCGAGGAATGCTGTCGCGGCACCAGCCCCAACCAGGCGGCGAAATCTCGGCCGCGCCGGAACTGGTTCATCGGCGGCGCGAAGGTCTCGATGGCCAGCGCACCGATGGGCCCGATGCCCGGCATGGTCTGCAACTGTTTCGGCATGGTGGCAGCCTTGGATGCGGTGGCGATCTTCGCCGTTACGACGGTAAGACGTGCGGTCAGAAGTTCGACCTGTTCCACAGCCATGTGACAGATGTCGCGAGCCAGGTCTGGCAAGTCAGAGCCTGGATCCTCGACGAACTGCGCCAACCGCGGCAAGTATCCGATCCCTTCCGGAGCGACATGCCCGAATTCATAGAGATACGAGCGCAACGCGTTGATCGCTTCGGTCCGCTGCTTCACGATTTGCTCGCGGGCGCGAAACGCAACAGCTCGGGCCTGCTGTTCCTTGGTCTTGGGCTCGACAAACCGCATCGTCGGCCTTGTCGCCGCTTCTGCGATTGCCTCCGCGTCGGCCGCGTCGTTCTTCTGGCGCTTTAGGAACGGCTTGACGTAATGCGGGGCAATCAGCCGGGCGCGATGCCCGTGGCCAGTCAGTTCCCGCGCCCAGTGATGCGCGCTGGGACACGCCTCCATCGCCACCTCGCACGGGGGATGGTCTGAATCGCCCCGGTTTCATCGGAGACCTATAGCTTCATTTTACGCGACCATATCGAGCACGTCGCGCTGTGCATAGAAGTTCTCTTCTGCCTCTGCTGGCGGGATGTTTCCGATAGGGCCAAGCAGG
>JBATDH010000271.1:0-2381 GCA_049663365.1 Albidovulum sp.
ACCGCCGGGCGGCCCGCGCGCACCGGGCGGACATCGGGCGGCCCTTCTGACAGCCGCAGGAACCCGCCATTGGTCGGCGACACCACCCCTTTCAGCTTGTCGTCCGACGCGATGGTTTCCTCAAACTCGCGCGGGGCCGCCGGGCCCAGCGCCATGACCCGGTCGATCTCGCCATCCGACAACCGGTAAAGCCCGACATCGGGGGCCACCCAATCGGCACTGAAACGGCCCGGCGCGGCTTCGCTCAGTTGCACCACCGATTCAGAGCCGTCCGGTGCGGTTATCGTCACCTCTCGCGCGCCCTCGCTCAGACTGCGGCGGGTGATGGTCATCACCTGACCTTCGGCCGTGGCGGTCAGCGCCTCTTCCTCAAGGTCCGGTTCCTTCATCATCCAATGCGCCAGACGGCGCAGCAGTTCCAGTTGCGGCCCACCACCTTCAAAACCGCGCCCCCAAAGCCAGGCATTGTCGGATGCCAGCAGCGCCACGCGCCCCGCGCCAACCCGGTTTAGAACCAGCAAGGGTCGCCCCTCCGGCCCTTCCATCACGGTTTGCCCCTCGGCCCCGGTCAGTTCCACGATCCGCAGCCAACGCCCCCAGGTCGGCGCGCCGATTACGCCCGCAACACCGCCTTCCGGCGCAAAAGTTTCCAGCCCCTCGGTGACAGGATGGCGCTGGCCAAGCTCCGACACATGCGGCTGATACCCCTCATCGAGAATGCGCGCAGTGGGGCGGGCGGGCAGAATCGGGCCCAGACCGGAATGATAGATGCTTTCCACCGAGGCGAAATCAGGCCCCGCCGATACCAGCACGGCACCCCCGTCCTCAACGTAAGAACGGATATTGTTCAGATATGCCGCAGGCAGAATTCCCCGCAACTGATAGCGGTCAAAGATGATCAGGTCGAATTCGCTGATCTTGTCGACGAAAAGTTCACGCGTCGGAAAGGCAATCAGCGACAGTTCAGACACCGGCACCCCATCCTGTTTGTCGGGTGGCCGCAGGATGGTGAAATGCACCAGATCGACCGCGCTGTCGGATTTCAGAAGATTGCGCCAGGTCCGTTCGCCGGCATAGGGTTCGCCCGACACCAGCAATACCCGCAACCGGTCGCGCACGCCGTTGATCTGCACCACGGCGGCATTGTTGCGGTCGGTCAACTCGCCCGCAACCGTTTCAAGGGTTAGCTGAACCACGTTCTGCCCACCATGGTCCAGCGTCAGCGGCAGGTCGATATCAACCCCGACCGGCACCGTATAGTCCTGCGCCGGACCGCCATCGACCGCGATCGTCAGGGTAACATCGCGCCCCGCCTCAGCGGCGGGCATCGCGCCTTGCTCCTCGATGCGCAATGTCATCGACAAGGGTTCGCCAATAATGCCAAAGGTCGGCGCGGTGCGGATCATCAGCCGCCGGTCCCAGTCGGTATTCTGCCCGGTCAGCAGCACATTGACCGGCGCTGGCATCGTGGTGCCCACCTCCAGGTCATGCACCTGCCCGTCGGTGACAAGGATCGCACCAGCCACCCTTGCGCGCGGCTCTTCCGCCAGGGCCTGCGCCAGCGCGGTCAGCGCCAGTGTTCCGCCATCTTCGGCACCATCGCCGACGACGACCTTGCGCAATTCGGTATTGGGCAGCGCCGCCACCTCGGCCGCGACACGGGCGACGGCGGCGGCGGTCTGGGCCGCCCTGTCACTGATCCGCTGGCTGGCACTTTCATCGACGACAAGGATCACGATATCCGATTGCGCCCGGCGTTCTTCGGTCTGCAACGAAGGCTGCGCAATCGCACCCAGCAGCACCACCGCCGCCAGCGCCCGCAACCACCAGCCGGTCAGCCCGCGCCAGATCGCCAGTCCCAGCATCAGGGCTATCACGACCGCCCCGCCCCAGATCACCGGCCAGGGCAACAGCGGATCAAAGATCACCTCCTGCCCGGTCATTGGCCCAGCCTTTCCAGCAATGCCGGCACATGCACCTGATCGGATTTGTAGTTGCCGGTCAGCACATACATGATCAGATTGACCCCGAAGCGAAAGGCAACCTCGCGCTGGCGCTCGCCCGTAACCCCGCGCCCCACCGGCACCCGTGGCCGTCCATTGCCATCAATCGCCCAGGCGGCAGCCCAATCATTGCCGCCGATCACCACCGGCGTGACCCCGTCATTGAGGTTGCGAAACGGCATCCCTTCGGCCAGTTCGGCCCCCGGCGGGGCGGCCTCGACCCAGACATCGCGGGCCGCAAACCGACCCGGAAACACCTGCAACAGGTAAAAACTGCGCGTCAGCACATGGTCTTTTGGAACCGGCTCCAGCGGCGGAATGTCCAGCGGCGCGGTCAGTTCCTGCAACCGTCGCCCCTCGGGCGAGGCGGCCCCGAAC
>JBATDH010000272.1:0-4835 GCA_049663365.1 Albidovulum sp.
CCGCGACCGCGACCAGAATCGCCAGCAATGCGGCCAGCACAGCGGTCATCCCCCACCCCGGCACGGCACGCCGCCCGGCCCCGAGATCACGAAAAAGCGCGGCGGCCTTCACATCGCGGGTTCGCGCCAGTGGCCATAGCGCGAAGAGAGCCGCAGTCAAAAACCCGTAAATCGCCGCCTCGGCCAATGGCCTGAAGGTCAGCGAAATTGTCACCGGTATCGGCAATTGCGCCGCAAAATACGGCCCCGCCAGTACCGGCAAGCCAGCCCCAAGGATCAACCCCAGCGCCACGCCCGCCAGGGCAAGTACCCCCACCTGCATCAGGTATATGGCAAAGATCAGGCGGCTTTCCGCCCCCATCGCCTTCAGCGCCGCCATCGTCTCGATCTTGCCATCGAGGTAAGAGCGCACCGCAGACGCGATCCCAACCCCGCCTACCGCCAGCCCGGCCAGGCCGACAAGCACCAGAAACGACCCCATCCGGTCAACGAACCGTTGCACCCCCGGTGCCCCCCAACGCGCATCCCGCCAGCCCATTCCGGTACTGCGAAAGGCGGCATTGGCATCCTTGCCCAACTGATCGAGTTTGCTCTTGTCGGCGAGCAACAGCCGATAGCGGCTGTCAAAAAGACTACCCGGTTCCAAAAGCCCCGATCCTGCCAGATCGGCGCTGTGCACGATGGTGCGCGGCCCCAGCGCAAATCCGCCATTGGCATTGTCGGATTCGCGCGAAATCCGCGCCGCCAGGCGAAATTCGGTCAGCCCCAGCCGAAACCGGTCGCCAATCGCCAAACCCAGCCGATCCACCAGAACGCCGTCCATCACCGCCCCGGCAACACCTTGTGCATCGCGGCCCAGCGCCCCGGCAGGTGACATCGGCGGATCAAGCAGCAGTTGACCCGTCAGCGGATAGGCATCGTCGACGGCCTTGACCTGGGTCAGCGCCCTCTCAGCCGCGTCGCCTTCGCCGACCACCGCCATCGACCGAAAATCGACGATCTCCGACACTTTGTCGGCGCGGGCGGCCATGAAGGCGCGTTCCTCAGCGCTGGCATAGCGATAGGTGAACGACATCTGCGCATCGCCGCCCAGCAACACCGCCCCCTGATCGGTCAAGGCCGCCGTGATCGACCCGCGTACGGTGCCGACTGCGGTAATCGCGGCAACGCCCAGCGCCAGACAAGCCAGAAACACTGCAAAACCGCGCAGGCCGCCGCGCATCTCGCGTCGGGCGATCCTGGCCGAAAGCAGCAGGTTCATGCGCGCGCCTCACGACCCACGTTGACCGCCACATCCTCGCCGACGATGGCCCCGTCCGACAGGCGCACCACCCGGTCACAACGTTCGGCCAGTTCCGGCGCATGGGTCACAAGGATCAATGTCGCCCCGTGCCGGTCGCGCAGACCAAAGAGCAGATCCATGATCGCCTCGCCGGTCGCCCCGTCAAGATTGCCGGTTGGCTCATCGGCCAGAAATATCTGCGGACGTGGTGCGGCGGCGCGGGCCAGCGCCACACGTTGCTGTTCGCCCCCTGACATCTGCGCCGGATAATGCCCCATCCGTGGCCCCAGCCCCATCGCCATCAATTCCGCCTCGGCCCGTTCAAACGCATCGGCAACACCGGCCAGCTCCATCGGGATTGCCACATTCTCCAGCGCGGTCATGGTTGGAATTAGGTGGAAGGACTGGAAAACAATCCCCATATTACCCCTGCGAAACCGGGCCAGCGCATCCTCGTTCATCGCCATCAGATCCTGGCCCAATGCCGTGACCTGACCCGATGTGGCGCGCTCCAGCCCGCCCATGAGCATGAGGAGCGACGATTTGCCCGACCCGGACGGCCCGACCAACCCGACACTTTCACCCCGCGCCACATCCAGCGTGATGCCGCGCAGCACTTCCAACGGGCCGGCATTGCCGTCCAGTACCAGCCGCGCCTCGCGCAGCGACAAAATCATATCGCTCATAAAACCTGCCCGCCTGTTGCGCCTCATTAGGGGATATGGGGCATCCGCCAGCTTACGCAACCTGTTGCAGGCCACAAGCCTGATGGCCATGATATCTTTCACCGGCGCGGCCGCCGCCGAACCGGCAACCGTGGTGGCACTGGGCGACAGCCTGACCGCCGGATATGGCCTGCCGGTCGAAGACGGTCTCGTCCCCCAGCTTCAACGCTGGCTGACCGCTCATGGCACCGATGCGGTTCTGGTGAATGCCGGCGTTTCCGGTGACACCACCGCCGGGGGGCTGGCGCGCACTGACTGGACGCTGACGCCCGATGTGGATGCGATAATCGTGACGTTGGGGGGCAATGACCTGCTGCGCGGCCTTCCCCCCGCAGAAGCGCGCGCCAATCTCGACGCGATTCTGGCAAAGGCCAAGGCACGAAACCTGCCGGTCTTGTTGATCGGGCTGGTCGCGCCCGGCAACTATGGTGCCGACTATAAGGCGTCGTTCGATGCGATCTATCCCGACCTTGCCGCCAAATATACCGCCCTATACGTCAAAAACTTTCTCGCCCCGATCGCCGCACAACCCGACCGCGAAACCGCCCTGAACACATTGATGCAGGCCGACCGAATCCACCCCAACGCCAGAGGTGTGGCGCTTATCGTCGATGCGTTGGGGCCGAAAGTTCAGGAGCTGGTCAAGCGGGTCAAGTGACGGCACCTTCATGCCCGCGCCATCGCAGCCAGGTACAGGGCATTGAACGCCATGATCGGATGTTCCGACTGTGACGTGCAGCCTGCATCCACCACCACTGGGCCCACATTGAACGCCCCCGATTCCAGCCCCCGCTGTACCGAATCCACGATGGGGCCATCTTCGGCGAACGTCGTGTTGCGGTGCTGGAGGATGATCTCCTGCTCTACCGGGTTTGGCACCCCTAAGATTGGCGGCGTATTCCATGATCTCGGGAACCGCTTCGACGATCAGATCGGCGAAACAGCGCGTCTCGGGGTCGAGATTGACCAGAATCAGCCCCAGAAATTCCTCTGCCCGGACCGGTTTCAGCCGGTATAGGCCCTTGTCGAAACCGGGGAAATTCGTCTCATTCGGCGGTGCCCGCAACTGTCCGGCCGTGTCATTTGTCCAGGCGTGATAAGGGCATGTGACCCTGCGCGCACAGCCCTTGCCTTGCAACAGTTCATGCGCCCGATGGGGGCAGACATTGTGAAAGGCATGGATTTGCATGTCCTGCCCGCGCATCACGATAACCGACATGCCGCTGATATCTTCGACAATGTAGTCGCCCGCGTTCGGAATGTCGGTGATGTGGCCGATCAACTGCCAGCACCGGCGGAATATCCAGGACTTTTCTTCGTCCAAGATCGTCGCATCGCAATAGGTCTGCGCTGGCAGTGTTTCATAGACGCCGCCGGAAAACACCAACTCGCCCATATGCGCACCTTCTTGCCCCGTTCGGGCAAGGGCTGGGCGGCTTTGGCCGTTGCTTCTAGCCCGCCAGCGCCACGCGGATCGTCGGAAATGGATAGTGCTGCCTAACCGCGATGCCTTTCAGTTCCGCCACGCGAAAAAGCCTTCGCCCGCCTGCCCCAGCAACTGCCGGGCCAACGCCGTCCCAGCCACCCCGGCATCGGCAATCGCACAGCGGATGTCGCCGCTGATCGCCTCTGACCCGTCGGGGCGCAAGATTTCGCCGCGCAGCCACAACCCGCCACCCTCATGAATCGCCAGCCCGGCAATCGGCGTTTCGCACGACCCGTCAAGTGCGGCCAGAAACGCCCGTTCCGCCGCCATCCGTTCGCCCGTAGGCCGGTCATGCAGGGCGGCAAGCAGCTTCTCGGCCCGATCATCGCGCTCGCGCCGTTCCACCCCGATCGCGCCTTGCGCCACGGCGGGCAGCATGACATCCATCGCGACGGGCGCCCGCGCCACATGGGCCATGCCCAGCCGGTTCAGCCCCGCCATCGCCAGAAACGTCGCCGCGGCCACGCCATCATTCAGCTTTTTCAGCCGGGTCTGCACGTTGCCGCGAAATTCCACCACCTTCAGATCAGGTCGCCGGTGGATCACCTGCGCCCGCCGACGCAGGCTCGACGTGCCAACGACTGCCCCTTGGGGCAGGTCTTCGAGACTGGCGGCGGCTGGCGACACAAAGGCGTCGCGCACGTCCTCGCGCGGCAGATAGCAATCCAGCAGCAACCCGTCGGGCTGCAACACCGGCATGTCCTTCATCGAATGAACCGCGATGTCGATTTCACCCGCCAGAAGCGCCTCTTCGATTTCCCTGGTGAACAGCCCCTTGCCCCCGAGTTCCTTCAGGGGGCGGTCCTGCACCCGGTCGCCGGTGGTCTTGATGATGACAATCTCGCAGGCGTCCTCGGTCAGACCATGTGCCGTCATCAGACGGCGGCGCGTCTCGATGGCCTGCGCCAGCGCCAGGGGCGACCCACGGGTGCCAATTTTGAGCGGGTGTTTTACATCAGGGAACTGCATGGCCCCCGAATACCCGCGTCACTTGGTCCTTGCAATGCCCGCAACGGCCCCAAGCGCTTGACATCCTGTCACACCGCGCGATGTAGAGGGGGATGGAGACCCGAATGACCAAAAAAATCCTGCGCGCCCTTGCCGGCGAAACCCAAGCCGTGCCATCGATCTGGATGATGCGGCAGGCGGGCCGCTATCTGCCCGAATACCGCGAAACAAGGGCCAAAGCGGGGGATTTCCTGTCGCTGTGCTACAATCCCGACCTGGCTGCCGAAGTCACCTTGCAGCCGATCCGCCGCTACGGTTTCGATGCCGCGATCCTGTTTGCGGATATTTTGCTGGTGCCGCAGGCGCTTGGTTGCGATCTCTGGTTCGAACCGGG
>JBATDH010000273.1:0-2035 GCA_049663365.1 Albidovulum sp.
TGCATCCGATGCAAAGAAAAGGAAGGAGACAACACAAAGCTTGACCCCAGCATGAACCGAAATCCATAATCAGAGGTGGCTCAGTTCTCGGTGAAAAACCCGGCTCAGATCTCGGTGAAAATCAACATACCGTCAGCATATTGGCCGCTGCGCCCTGGTGCATAGGTGAAGGCCACCCCCGGTGGGGCACCCCCTCCCCAGGGTCGATCATCGCGGGCGAGCGCCCAAAAGTATCCGGATTTGGTTTTGCCCGCCTTCGGATCAAGCACCGGGGCGCGGGTCTCGTCCATGAACAGCTTGGTGGATCGCTTCAGGTCGGCGATCAGGGCGTTAAACACGGGTTTCAACTCGTAGGCCGCTTTGCCGACCCAGGCCGCGAGGGTTGAGCGGTCCAGATCGATACCCTGGCGGCTGTAAATCTGCGCTTGGCGATACAAAGGCAGGTGGTCGGCATATTTGCAGACCAGAACATGCGCCACCGTCGCCTCGGTCGGCATGCCGCCCGCGATCAGGCGCGCCGGGGCTGGTGCCTGCACCACCCCGTTCGAACACGACCGGCAGGCATACTTCGGGCGGCGGGTGACAATCACGCGAAACTGGGCCGGTATCACGTCGAGGCGCTCGGACACATCCTCACCGATCTGGTGCAGGTCGCCGCCACAGCCGCAGACCGATGCCTCAGGCTCAATCACTTCCTCAACGCGTGGCAAATGCTTGGGCAAGGAACCGCGATTGGTATTCCGGGGTTTGGCTGGGCGCGCTTTGGGTGGGTCAACCGCCTCATCTTCGGCATGGATCGCGGCAATCGCCGTCTCAATATCTTCCAGCGCCAGTTCGAACTGATCGGGATCTATCTTCTCGGATTTGCGCCCGAACATCGCCTGTTTGAGGGCTGCAACCAGCAGTTCCAGCCGATCAATCCGCTCCTGCTTGCGCTGATCACGCGCCTCAGCCGCGACCAACAACGCCTTCAAGGCATCCTTATCATCGGGGAAATCGGCATGCTTCAACATGGCAAAACCATAGCAGAATCCACCCCCGGCTGCCTGCCAAAACCACGCACCGAGTCCTCTTGTCGCAGCTATTCCACGGCCATCGGCGGGCGCACGTTCACCGCCCGGACCCGCCGCCAATCCAGCCCCGAGAACAGCGCCTCGAACTGCGCATGGCCAAGGTTCATCACCCCGTCCTTGATCGCAGGCCAGGTAAATGTGTGTTCCTCCAGCCGTTTGTAGGCCATCACCAGACCCGTGCCGTCCCAGTAAAGCAGCTTCAGCCGATCCGCCCGGCGCGACCGGAATACAAACACTGTGCCGGTGAACGGGTCCTTGTGCAGCTCATTCTTCACCAGCGCGGCCAGCCCGTCGTGACCTTTCCGGAAGTCGGTCGGCTTGGTCGCAACCATGATACGCACCCGGTTTGATGGAAAGATCACAAGGCGGCCTGCAGTGCCGCGACCAGTTCAGCAATCCGAAGCGCTTCCGTCGCCGAATCCAGCCGAAGCGTGATGCCGCCGCTGCACAACTCGATCTGCCCCGGCACAGCCCGGACAGGATTTGGCTCAGCCAGAACAATCGACGCAAAGGTAATGCCGGCCAGATCCGGCACCACCAGCTTGCCCGCCTTTGCCAACCCTCGCCAGGATGACAGATGATTGGCCCGCATGTCATGGCGACGCGCAACCTCGTTCACCGTCACGCCTGGCACCAATGTCTCAGCCACAATCCGGCCCTTCAACACGTCAGACCAGTGCCGCTTGCCAGATGGGCCCGCCAAAACCTCCATCCGGCTGACGGACTCCAAATGGCGCTCCCGATGGACTCCCAATGACACCTCCCATGAAAAACTACATGGAAAACCCAATCGCAGATTACATGCTCAGGCAGAAGGTGGGGTCAGAGCACCGCTTGCGGGTTTCGCAAATTCCCGGACACGGATTTCAGTAATTCCCGGACACGCGTTTCGGTAAATCCCGGACAGGGATTTCGGTAATTCCCGGACAGCTCCGGGAGCCTTGGGCACGGTTGGTCATCGC
>JBATDH010000274.1:0-2974 GCA_049663365.1 Albidovulum sp.
CCGCACCGGTGCCAGATCGGCCCCGGCAAAGGCATCGAGCAACTGCCGGTGGCCGCGCGGGTTCAGCAGCCCCCGGTCATCCTGCTGGCCATGCAGTTCCACCAGAACCTCGGACAGTGCCCGCAGCATCTCGCCCGAAGCGCGGCGATCATTGACATAGGCGGTCTTGCGGCCATCGGCACCATTGACCCGGCGCAGGATCAGCTCTGCCGCGCCGCCAAACCCGGCCTCGGCCAGAATGTCATACGCGGCGTGCCCTACCGGCAGATCGAACACCGCCGTCACCTCGCCTTCGGAGGCACCGGCACGCACCAGATCCGCGCGACCACGCCAGCCCAGCACAAAGCCTAGACAATCCAGCAAGATCGATTTCCCGGCCCCGGTTTCTCCGGTCAGCACATTCAATCCAGGCTGAAAATCCAATTCCAGCCGGTCGATGATCAGCATATCGCGGATCGCAAGACTGCGCAGCATGTCAACCCCGCCGGGCGCGTACCCGCACGCACCCTGCGCCTGTCACAACCATTCGCCCTTGATCACCCGGCGGTAGATCGTGGCCAGCCAGTTATTGCCCCTGGCCTCGGGCGCTAGGCCCTTTTTGGTCAGCAGGCGGTAGCTGTCCTGATACCACACGGTCGACTGGAAGTTATGGCCCAGAATCGCCCCGGCGGTCTGCGCCTCGTCATTGAACCCGAGCGAGAGATAGGCCTCCACCAGCCGGTGCAGCGCTTCGGGCGTGTGGCTGGTGGTCTGGAACTGTTCCACCACCACGCGGAACCGGTTGATCGCGGCAGTGAAATGACCATGCTTGAGGTAGTAACGGCCGATTTCCATTTCCTTGGCCGCCAGATGGTCGAAGGCCAGATCGAATTTCAGGATCGCCGATTTGGCATATTCGCTGTCGGGATATTCCTCGATCACCGCGCGCAAAGCCTGCAATGCCTGGAAGGTCAGACCCTGATCGCGGCCCACCTCGTCGATCTGGTCATAATAGGACAGTGCCAGCAGATACTTGGCATAGGCCGCGTCTTCCTCGGCCGGATAGGTGTCGATATAGCGCTGCGCGGTGGCGCGGCTGTTTTCATAGTCGCGGTCCTTGTGATAGGCAAAGGCCTGCATGATCAGCGCCCGTTTGGCCCATTCGGAATAGGGGTAAAGCCGCTCCACCTCACCGAAATAGCGCACCGCGTCTTCAACCCTGCGCGTGCTTTCCAGCGCGCTTTCGCCCCGCTTGTAAATCTGCTCGGCGGTCAGGCTTTCCATCGGCACTTCGCGGTTGCCGCCGCCACAAGCTGCCAGAACCAATGCCAGCGCGAGGCTGCCGACAAGATTTGCCGAATTTCCGCCCCGACCCATGTCCCGCCTACCCCGTATTTTGCTTCACGTTTTTTTGCCTGGGCATCTGAAATCCGGCCCCGCGTCCCAAACCTCCTAGCACAGAAAAATCCGGGGCGCAAAATGCCTTTCGCAGGTTTTTCGCTGGTGCGACAATGGGTGAAGGGCGCAATTTCCTCAGGCGCGGAACAACGGACGGGTTGGACCCACCGGCAGGCCCGAAAATTCAGGCGACTTCGGGAATATCGGCGCGGCTGACACCGACGCCCGGCAGGTTGCGGCGCTGCGCAAGACTGCATTCGACGATGCGGTAGGCATCCGGTTGGCTGAACAAGGCCCGCAGCAGCCTGTTGGTCATCGCATGGCCGGCGCGGTGACCGGTATAGCGGCCCAGGATCGGCAGCCCGGCCAGCGCCAGATCGCCCAGCGCATCCAGCATCTTGTGGCGCACCGCTTCATCGGCGCGGCGCAACCCGCCGGGGCTGAGAATCCGGTCGCCGTCCACCACAACGGCATTTTCATAGCTGCCGCCCAAGGCAAGGCCGTTGGCATGCATCATTTCGACGTCGGACTGACGGCAGAACGTCCGGCAATCGGAAAGCTCGCGCACAAAGGTGCCATTGGCCATCGACAGAACCTTGCGCTGCCGCCCGATCGCCGCATCGGCAAAGTCGATGCCGAAATCAATCTCCAGCGCCTTGGCCGGTGCCAGCCGCGCCAGCGCATCGTCGCTGCGCACCTCCACCGTTTCGAGCAACTCGATACAACGCAGCGGCGCATCGAGTTCGCGCACGCCGCGCGCCATGATCCCGGCCACGAAAGGTGCCGCCGACCCATCAAGGATCGGCACTTCGGGGCCATCAATTTCGATCAGAACGTTATGAATGCCGCAGCCCACAAGCGCCGCCATGATATGTTCGATCGTCGAGACGGTCACACCGGCGGCATTGCCGATCACGGTGCAGAGCCGCGCATTGGTCACGGCGTCCCATTGTGCCGGAATGACCGCATTGGTGCCAATCACATCGGTGCGGCGAAACCAGATGCCATATTCCGCCGATGCCGGATGCAACGTCATGCGGGCGCGGCGACCGCCATGCAGTCCCACACCCGTAAAGGTCACCGATGATCTGATCGTCGTTTGCACGATTGTTCCCGTTGTTCCCGTCTCTGGCCCACCCATGACCGGGCAAATATTGGTAACCTTCTGGTAAAGATGGCCCTGCCCAAGCTCAACTCACTCTTTGTAACGGAATGTGACAATTCGGGTCTGTATCGGCGGGGCTCTGCCGTCCATCAAAACTTCACGCCGTATCCGATTGAATTATAACGAAAAAGGGCTGGCACTTGCCAGCCCTTGATCCAAGATTGTGACCGCCTTCGCGGCGGGTTTAGTTCGCCTGACGCCGCAGGAAGGCCGGGATCTCGACCCGGTCCTGCTCGGGATCAACCGCTGCATCCTCGTCAAACTCGGCCCGCGTCTGCGGTTTGGGGCGGATCGAAGGGGCGACGCGCTCGCTGGTTTCGCCGCTGTGACCCGCCATGCGGTTCAACAGGGAGTTGATGCCGAAGCGCGGCTTTTCCGCCATGCGGGGCTGCGGGGCCGGGGTCTGCGGACGGGCGGCGGATTGCTGTTGAC
>JBATDH010000275.1:0-3138 GCA_049663365.1 Albidovulum sp.
AAAAGGCCTTGCACAGGGTATCATCGTTGGAAAACACCCCGGCGTTTTCATGGCCCAGCCCGATGATGATGGCCCCGGTCAGGGTGGCCAGGTTGATCACGCCCGCAGGCTTGAATCGTTCCTGCGCATACCAAAGCACATCGGCCAGCACCAATCGGCCTTCGGCATCGGTGTTGTTGACTTCGATCGTATCGCCTTTCATCGATTTGACGACATCACCAGGACGTTGGGCGCGTCCGTCTGGCATGTTTTCCACCAGACCTACCAAACCGACGACATTGGCCTTGGCCTTGCGCAAAGCCAAACTGCGCATGACGCCGGCAACCACCCCTGCGCCGCCCATGTCCATGGTCATTTCTTCCATACCTGCCGCGGGCTTGATGGAAATGCCGCCGGTATCAAAAACCACGCCTTTGCCGACCAGGGCAAAGGGCGCCTGACCCTTCGCGCCGCCATGCCATTGCATCACGACCACCTTGGAGGGGCTTTCAGACCCCTGCCCCACCCCCAAAAGCGCCCGCATCCCAAGCTTGGCCAGTTGGTCTTCGTCCAGGGTTTCGACCTCAAGGCCAAGATCGCGCATCGCCTCCAGTCGTTCGGCGAACTCGGAGGTGGTCAAGACATTGGCGGGCTCATTGACCAGATCACGGGTAAAGCAGACCCCTTCGGCCACTGCCAGCATCGGTGCCGCGGCGGCACTGACCGTGTCCGGCTTGTCGACGTGAAAGGTGACAGCGCCCTTTTTTGCGTCTTTATCGGTGTGATATTGGGAAAACTCATAGCTACGCAGCACCAGACCAAAGGCGACATCGGCGGCGCGCGGGTGCCCTGCGGCCAGAACCGTTGCGCCCGCCTCGCCAACATCGCTGCCGATCACAGCGCCGGCCTTTCGCGCGTCGATGATCGACGCTTTTTTCGGCAATTTGATCAGTTGCACAGCTTCAGCCGACACCCCTGTCGGGAATCTCAGTTCCATGGCCTCTGCGGTTTTCAGCTTTGTCCATGCGCTGCTTTCCAGTGCGCGCATGATGGCACCGCGCATCTTGCGGTCAAGCTTGCGGGCGACTGCACCGGGCTGGTCATCGGCAGGTACAAGCACCGCGAGACGGCCCGTTGCCAGACAAAGGCCGTCGAAATCCGTTTCACAAAAATCCACCAAAACATGTGCGCCCATATTGTCCTCCGGCTTGGTTTTGCCGGACCCTACCTGTCGTCCCCTAATTTTACCAGATATCAGTTTTACCCGGCTCGGGTTTCGGATAAAGGTAACCCATTGGGCAAGAAAGAAGAGCGGGGTGCCAAAGTGTCGAGATTCGACAGATACTTGCTGTCGCAACTGCTGACGCTTTTCGGCTTTTTCGCGCTCATTCTGGTAGCCGTCTATTGGGTCAACCGCGCGGTTGTTCTGTTTGACAGGCTCATTTCTGACGGTCAGTCAGCGTGGGTGTTTCTGGAATTCACCGCCCTGACCCTGCCAAATGTCATCCGTCTCGTGTTGCCGGTCGCGGCATTCGTGGCGGCGGTCTACACGACCAACCGGCTTTCAACGGAAAGCGAACTGGTTGTCATGCAGGCGACCGGGTTTTCACCCTTCCGGATGGCACGGCCAGTCGTCTATTTCGGGCTGATCGTAGCGCTTCTCATGTCGGCCCTGGTGCACGGATTGGTTCCGGCCAGCCGCGCCAAACTTGCCGATCGCAGCGGCGAGATTTCAGAAAACATCGCGTCACGATTTCTTTCCGAGGGCGTGTTTTTGCACCCGTCCGAAGGCATAACGTTCTATATTCGCGCAATCACGCCCACCGGAGAGCTGAAAGACATCTTCCTCGCGGATTCGCGCAACCGCGATGGGCGCACAATCTATACCGCGCGAAGCGCTCTTTTGGTGAAAAGTGACCTTGGTCCAAAGCTGGTTATGTTTGACGGGCTGGCGCAAACCCTTGGCCAAAAAGATGAAAAACTGTCCGTAACGCGCTTCAAGGACTTTTCTTACGACATTGGCGCGCTTATCGCCGCGCAGGGTGAGAGGACGCGAACGCTCGATGAAATTCCCACGGTTGACCTGCGTTTTCCCGCGCAACCATTGCTCGATGGTAAGGGTATGCCCTACCAGAATATCAACTACGTGATCCACGACCGCATAGCGAACTCGCTGCTGGGACTGGTCACTGCCCTTGTCGGGTTTTCGGCGCTTTTGATGGGCGGATACAGTCGCATGGGAAAATGGCGACAAACCGGAATTGCGGTGTTTTCGTTGATTTTGGTGCAACTGGCCGTGAATGCATCCGCAAATACCGCGATCAAGGACGATGCATACTGGCCGCTGGTCTATGCACCCATTCTCGTGGGGACGGTGATGGCAGGGATGATGCTGGCCTTTGCCGGGCGCATACGTCGAACCCCGGTCGCATTTGGCCACACATCCGAGAAAAGCACCCAGCCATGACCCTTTCATTCTATCTGGCACGGCGGTTCGTTTCGACATTCCTTTATGTTTTTGCTGGTTTCTTCGTCATCCTTTTCTTCATCGACATGGTCGAACAGGTCAGGCGGTTCGCACGCTCTGATGTGGGACTGGGGGCATTGGCGGAACTGGCGCTGTTGAACGTGCCTGGTTCTGTCTACCGGATTTTACCCTTAATCGTCATTCTGGCGTCGATTTCGCTGTTTCTTGCTCTGGCGCGGTCATCGGAACTGGTTGTCATTCGCGCCGCCGGACGATCGGCGTTGCGAATGCTCGTAGCCCCGGTAGTGGCAGCCCTGCTGATCGGCACGATGGCGGTGGCGGTGTTCAACCCGATCGTTGCGGGCACGACCAAGCGCTACGAAGCGCTTTCGGGCCGGTATCTGCTGGGGGATGACAATGTCTTGTCGATTTCCCGCGAAGGGTTTTGGCTGCGTCAGGGCGGACCCGACGGTCAGACCGTCATTCGCGCAGATCGGTCAAACCTTGATGGCACCACGCTTTTCGACGTGACATTTCTGTCTTTTGCCGCCGACGGCACGCCCTTCATGCGTATTGAGGCGGATCAGGCAACGTTGGGGGATGGGGACTGGACCCTTTCAAATGCCAAGGAGTGGCACTTTGCCCAAGGCGAAAACCCCGAACAGAATTCAAGGGTCTACAAGAGCCTGAGC
>JBATDH010000276.1:0-6031 GCA_049663365.1 Albidovulum sp.
CGGGTATTTCTGCCCTTCGGCCACGGCGATGGAGGTTGCCGGGTCGAGCATGAAGTTCAACAGCTCTTCGGCTTCGGCCATAGGCGAGCCTTTCAGCACGAACATGCTTTCCATCCAGGCCAGACCGTTTTTCGGGTCCATATAGGCGATGGGGTGGCCCTGTTCCTGCAAGGCCGCAACCCGCCCGGACCAGGCTTCGGTCACATAGATTTCCTCCTTGGCCAGAAGATCCATCAACTCGGCCCCTGAACTCCAGTATTTCAGCACCAGATCCCGATTTTCGCGGGCCTTTTCCCACACGGCATCCCAGTCCTGAATGTTGTTCGGGTCCTGACCCGATTGCAGCGCCCCGTACCAGGCGCGGTTGGCCGCGTCGTCCCAGCCGCCGATCTTGCCTTTCAGCTCTTTTTTCAGGAGCAGGTCGGCACCAAGCGCTTCGGCTTCTTCCTTGCTGACATATTTTGTGTTGTAGGCGATCCCTGTGGTGCCATAGTCATAGGGCACAGCCGACAGGCTATTGGGTGTGATGGCCCGGAACGGCTTGATGATGGCATCCATTACATTGGCGAGATTGGGAATATTGGCCTCATTCAACTCGCTTCCGTAACCGGAATCGACCCAGCGCTGATACCAGCTTACCCCCGATGAATGCAGGATGTTGTGGCCATCGACGTTGCCCGCCGCCTTGATCTTGGTTAGCACTTCAGTTTCACCGCCGAAGGTCGAATCGACGACGGTGTTGCCGGTTGCCGCCTCATAGGGATCAAAGGCGTTCTTGCGCAGGGCTTCGCTGACGACACCGCCCCAACCTTCAAAATTCAGCGTGGTCCCTGCGGCGCGCGCCTGTTGTGCCATGCCGACCATGACCCCGCCGCTGACACCGGCGGTGATACCTGCGGCCCCCAGAAGGCCCACGAATGTCCGGCGATCGACATCGCCATTGCCCATACGTTCGCGCAGAATTTCGTAGCGCTTGGTACTGTCGATTTTTTTCATTCTCTCTCTCCTTGTTGAATGATCGGGCCTTGTGGCCCCGTTAGGTTTTCTTGCGGGCGAAATAGCGTGCCAGACCGCCCGCCAGCAGTGGCACACCGACGGTAATGACGATCATCACGAAACCCAGGGCGTTGATCTCGGGGCTTACGGAATTGCGCAGCATCCCGAAAATCTGCGTGGGCACGGTTTCCATGCCTGTCGGGCGCCAAAAGATGGTGGCGGTAATATTGTCGAACGAGATGGTGAAGGCAAACAGCGCCCCGGCGAACACGGCAGGCATCAACAGCGGCAAAGTCACCGCAAAGAAGGTCTGCACCGGGCTGGCCCCCAGACTGCGGGCCGCTTCCTCAAATTCTTTCTTGATACCGACAAGGCGTGCCTGAACGACCAGCACCACGAAGGGCAGGGCGACAATCGAGTGGCCCATCAGCAAAAGCAGGAATGACCGCGGCATGTGTAGCCAGCGCAGAAAAATCAGCAGACCCACGGCCAATACAGTTTCCGGCACCAATACCGGCGAAATCAGCAGCGTGGTGATCAAATCCTTGCCCCGGAACTGGTAGCGCACCAGCGCCAGCGACGCGAGCACGCCGATAGTGGTGGACACCAGCGCCGTCATCAACCCCAGCGCCATGGAGGTCTTGAACGCCCGCACGATGGCTTCATTCTCGGCAAGTTTGTAAAACCAGCGCAGGCTGAATCCCTCGATCGGAAAACCGCCGAATTGCGAACTGTTGAAGGCCAGCAAAAGCACCACCGCAATGGGCGCGAACATGAACACATAGACCAGGATCGTGTAGGCGCGGATGAGTTTCCAGGCGCTCATGCTTGCCCCCTACCTGAACGCTTTGGAAAGCTGGTTGAGGCCCATGAACCGGCTGTAGATCACCACCACCAGCCCCAGCAACACCAGAAGTGTGAAAGACAGGGTGGCCCCCATTGGCCAGTTCAGCTCGGAAACGACGGCATCGTGGATAAGGTTGCCGAACAGGTAATCGTTGGGCCCGCCCAAGATCAAAGGCGTCACGTAACTACCGCCGGTCAACACAAAGACCAGCAGGCACCCCGCCGCGAGACCGGGAAGTGACAGCGGCAAGGTGACTTCGCGAAAGGCCTGCCACGGGGTCGCACCCAATGTCCGGGCGGCGGGTTCAAGGTTGGTATCTATGCCTTCAAGGCTCACATAAACATTCAAGATCATGTAGGGCAGGAAGACATGCAGAAAACCGATGATCACCGTCGCCTCATTGTACATCATTGAAAGCGGCGCATCTGTGAGGCCCAGCCACTGAAACAGACCATTCAGCGCGCCTTGGTTGCCCAGGATATGGATCCAGCTCAGCGTGCGGATGATGAAGCTTACCCAGAACGGCAAGATCAGCAGCAAGAGCAGCAGCCAGCGCTGCCGGAACTTGGTCATGGCGATGAAGTAGGCCGGGATATAACCGAGAACGGCGGCCAGAACGGTGACGATCACCGACAGGCGCAGGGTCTTCCATATGGCGACGTGATAGTACTTGTCGCGCAACAATTCCTGCCAGTTTGAAAACTGAAAAGCGGCGCGATCAACCGCCAGGTCGATATTCTCATAAAAGGAATAGACCAGGATAAACGACATCGGAATGACGACAAGCGCGATGATCGACAAAAGCGCCGGTGTAAGCAAGAGCCATGGACGCCGGTCTATGACATTACCCTGACCGATCATGCTCTGTTGACTTCCCCCATCCCTCGCCAAACTGCGTGGCCTGCACAGTATTGCATTCGACAGCACATTATCGTAATTAATATTTGTAATAATGAACATTGATTGGATCAATGTATAAGCAACCCCAAGACCGGTTTGTCGCCAATCTCGACTGGAATCTGCTGCGCACATTCGTGGTGATCGTCGAAGAGGGCAGCATTTCGCGGGCGGCGAACCGTCTGTTGCGCGGCCAGCCTGCCATCAGCCTGGCACTTGGTCGGTTGGAGACGGAACTTGGCTGTCGCTTGATCGAACGCGGTCGTGGCGCGTTCAGGTTGACGGCGGAGGGGCGCAAGCTTTATCAGGAATGTATTGACATCTATTCCGGTATCGCGCGCCTGAAAGAGACAACCTTTGCCGGCGCGGGTGAAATTTCCGGCCATATCAACATCTGTTTGGCCAGTCATGTTGTCACGCCCTTGCTGGACGACCTTTTGGCGCGAAACTACCGCGCCCACCCCAAAGTCACCTATTCGATCAAAAGCGCGCCCAGCGAAGAAGTGGCCAATCAGGTTCAGGACAAGACCGCCAGTCTTGGCATCTGCCTGGTCAACCGCCGCCTGCCTGATCTGGAATACGAAAACATCTACCGCGAGTTCTTCGGGTTTTACTGCGGCCCGCCGCATCCTCTGTTTGGCAAGCATGACCTGAAACTCAGTGACCTGCGGGATCTGGACGCGGTGTCGTTCGATACGGACGACCTGAACGACGCCCTTCGGCCGGTCGCGCTTTTGCGCCAGCAAAACGAGATGGCCCAGCGGATCGTCGGTCAGTCCGCGCAGTTGGAAGAGCTGCGCCGGATGATCCTATGTGGCCTTGGCATTGGCCCGCTGCCGGTACATGTCGCCGCGCGGGATGTGAAGGAAGGGCTTTTGTGGCGGTTGCCGCCTTACAAGAATCCGCCCGTGGTGGATATTTTTCTGGTGACCAGCCCGCGCAGGGCATTCAATCGGGCAGAGATGACCTTTATCGAGGCTCTGAAATCTGCCATCCGCAGGACTCCGCTAGTAAAACGCACCTACCGCTGACACCGCGCGGCGTCTATGCCCCCAAGATGCGCGAATGAGGAAACAGTGCCAAAACCGGACACCAGAGTCTTGATAGTGGGCGCGGGCATCGTCGGTCTGGCGACGGCGTGCCGATTGGCTGAAAACGGCTATGATGTGACCGTTATCGACCGCTCAGATGCGGCGGGCGATGGGTCCAGCTATGCCAATGCCGGTCAGTTGCTGTTCGACAGGATCGGCGCGATGGGGTCGCCCGCTTTTCTGCGCAGCCTGCCACACACGCTTTTTGACGCATCGCAAGGCGTCAGGGCGATGGGCTTAGCCAACCCGGCAAACTGGCGTTGGGCGGGCCAGTTTGTTCGGGAATGCACGGCTCAGGCATGGCAGGCAAACACTGCGAGGCTGTTGCATCTGGCGCATCTGTCGCGACAGGTGATGGGTGATTTCCAAACCCGGCATCAGATGGACTTCGACTGGCGCAGGCCCGGAAAGCTGGTCACTCATGCCACGCCGCAAGCTTTGGAAACCGCGCGGGTTGCCGCCGAGTTTCAGGCCCGGTTTGGCGGCAGGCACAATGTTCTGTCCGCCGCCGAATGCGTCGCGCATGAACCGGCGCTGGCGGGGGCACAAAGACCGATTGCGGGCGCGATCCATTTGCCCGACGCCGAAGTCGGCGATTGCAATCTTTGCTGTCAGGAACTGGCCCGCCTGCTTGTCGGCAAACTTCGCGGGAACATCATCTATGACACGACCGTGACCGGCATCCGGCAGACAGGCAATCGGGTTGTTGCGGTGGAATGTGGAACGCGGGTGATCGAGAGCGATCATTTCATCCTGGCGACGGGGATCGGTACGCCCAAGCTATTGCGGGGCAGGTTCAAAGGCCGAAAGCCAATGACGGGGGTATTGGGGATGTCCCTGACCTATCCTGTGGGCGAGGCACCACCCAACTTAAGCGTCACGGACGCGTCGGGAAAGTTTGTCATGGTGCGCCTTGGCAACCGCCTTCGGGTGGCGGGGAATGCCATTTTTTCAAACCGTCTGCGGCCACGCCCGGATGATGTTCGCACGCTGATGGCCAAGGCCCAGGAACTCATGCCGGGGGCGGCGAATTTCGCCGCAAAGCCAGATATCTGGATCGGTGCCCGCCCGCAGACCCCCGATGACCTGCCGATGATCGGCCGCGCGGGGGCTGAAAATCTTTATATCAATGCGGGCCACGGATCGTTGGGGTGGACTCTGGCATTCGGATCGGCAGAGGCTTTGGTGCAGGTGATCAGAGACGCTGTCGAGATCGCGTGACCTTGAGAGGGGCCGGAACTGGGCCGCCTCGTCCCGGTGGTTGTCGCCACGACGATAGCGGCTTCTTCGCGGGGCAGGTTAACAGGCTTACCAGCCTTTTCCGCCCCGTTGGTGTATTCCCGATTGAGCCTTTCGCGGTCTCGCGTTAGGCTGGACCCATGTTCAGCATAGAGCACGATTTCGATACCACGGTCATCACGCTGGTCGATGAAGGATCGCCGCATCTGGAAGAGGATGTGACCATTCAGGGTTTTGAGGAATGCGTGACAATCGAACAGTTTGACCCGCGACGCGACGAAGTCGTCAAGATCATTATGTCGATGGCGCAGGTGCGCGAACTGGCGGCCGCGCTCAATCTGCCGGAAGGTGTCTACCGGATGTCGCCAAAGGGCAAATAGCACGGACAGGATGGCCCGAGATGCCGGAAGTGGTGCCGACAACATTGATCCAGATCAAGGTTGGCCAGGCGATGCAGGTTCACCTTGGGCCGGAGGGATGCCAACGTGAGGGGCCATGACGATCGTGAAACTTGCCAATTACCCCAAGACATCGCAGGCCACGGAAGGCTCGCCCCCCGCCGTTCCCTATTTCCTGACGGGCGAGAAAGCGCGTCGTCACGGTGTCGAGGTCGGGCAGGCGGTGCAGGAAGGTATCCTGAACCTCGATGACCTTTTGGCCGTGCTCGCCAATTGCCGCAGTTGTCGTGACAATCCGTTGCATGACCGGTCCCATGCCGATGCGACCGCGCCGCTTCAAGCCCCCGACTATTGCGCAAACCGTCATGTTCTGGAAGGATTGCGGGGCTTGGTCTGAGGTGATTTCCGGCCTGCACCGACAGGCGGAGGCACCATGAAGATCATCGAAAACGTCGTTTCCGACCGCGGCTCCAGATATGCCGTTGCGGGGGGCACGGTGACGACACGGGGGCAAGCCGACGCCTTTTTGCGCGACCTCAAAGGCAACAGGAAATTCGCCAGGG
>JBATDH010000277.1:0-8572 GCA_049663365.1 Albidovulum sp.
CCCTCCGAACAAGGTTGGTGCTTGGTAACTCCAACCAACTCGGTCCGGATCGAATGGACAACCTGTTGAAAGCTCACAGCTAGAGCGTGTTGCGTTTGACAGGATTCAGCTATTCACCTGTCGCCGTGAGGCAGCGATTGAACGCGACACGCTCTAATTTATCATTTACCTTCAATACTTAGGTGAATTTTGTGGCAACAAATGTGAAATGGCGCACCCGACAGGATTCGAACCTGTGGCCTCTGCCTTCGGAGGGCAGATCACGGATCAAATCCTTTCACTACTTATCCCATCTAATTGCTTACAAATTGCTGTTTATACGTCGTTTATTGACACCACGTGCGCTACTGGTCGATACTCATGGCATCTCGAATTTGCTTACCAATACTCTATTGTGCTTACCCAACGCTTACCAGGAGGGCGCGAAATGCCAAAAGGGCGGATCACAACGAAGCTCTGCAAGGACGCCTCCACGACAGGCTCCGACCTCTTCATTTGGGATACGGAGCTTCGCGGCTTCGGGCTTCGAGTGAAGCGGCCAACCGTTCGGTCATTCATAGTCCAGTATCGCGACGAGCACGGCAGGTCCAAGCGGCTGACCGTTGGGCATTTCCCCGCGCTTACGGTTGAGGAGGCACGCGCAGCCGCCAAGAAAGAACTCGCCCGGGCGCAACTTGGCGCGGATCTTCAGGAAGAGCGAAAGGCCGCACGAAAGGCAATGACCGTGGCGGAGCTATGTCGCGACTACATGGCCACAGTGGAGGCGGGCAACCACATGACGCGGCGTGGCGCACCGAAGTCTGAAGCGACTATCGCAACCGATCGCGGCAGGATCGAGCGTCACATTGTACCGCTTCTCGGAAAGCGCATCGTAAGGGACTTGTCACGATCCGACATTGCGTCGTTCTTCGCAGCGGTCAAATCGGGCAAGACCGCAGTCAATGTTCCGACGGAAAAACTGCGTGGCCGGGCTATCGTTTCTGGCGGTCAGGGCACCGCCAAGCGGACGACCGGGCTTCTTTCCGCAATCCTCGGTTACGCGGTGGAGAACCAAATCGCCGAGGCCAATCCCGCGCTCGGCTTCCGTCTGCCGAAAGATGGCCGCCGAACCGTTCGCGACCCCGACGGGCTTCACGGCGCGCTCGGGCGCGCAATTACCTTGGGGGAGGCTCAGGGCGAATGCTGGCAGGCCCTCGCAATCCTTCGCCTTGTGAGCCTGACCGGGATGCGCGCCGGCGAGGCGGTTTCCCTCCGCTGGAGCGAGATTGATCTCAAAGACCGCGCTCTGCACCTGACCGCGACCAAGACCGGAGCCAGCACAAGGCCAATGTCACGACGAACGGCGCAGTTGTTGGGGGCAGTGCGCAGCTACAGTCAGGGGGCAGGATTTGTGTTCCCTGCGGTACGCGGCGGCGCCGGTTCGTTTGGCGGCATGCCCAGGGCCATTGCGCGGATAGTCACAGCGCCGGGCCTTGAGCCGGCTGACCGGGAGAAACTGGAGGGTTTCAGCCTCCATCTTCTGCGGCATGCGTTTGCGACGACGGCAGACGGCTTGGGCCTGTCCTTACCGACGATCAAGGCGCTCCTCGGGCACTCAGGCGGCTCCGTTACCGAAGGCTACATCGGCCGCGTTGACGCGGTGCTGATCGCCGCGGCGGATCGGCTGGCCGACCACATCGCAACTAGGATTGGCGATGTGCAAAATGGGGAAGTCATTGATTTTCCAACACGACAGAGCGGCGTCTAGGTCCGTGCATATGCGATGAGCGGTGAAGGGTTGACAACGTTCCCACTGTTAAACTGGAGCGAATCATGCCCGAGCACGTCACCCTGCCAAGCCCGTTGCCTCCGCACTTGCCCCCTGCGCAAGCTGCCTCCTATCTCACCGAGCGCCGGGGCGTCCCGATCACCCGAAACACGCTGAACAAAAAGCGCTGCGTCGGCGGCGGCCCGCGTTTTCGTCGCATTGGCGCGCGCCGCACCGTCTACTCGGTGGTCGATCTAGACGCTTGGGCCGACGAAATTATTGGCCCAGCACTTCGCCACACCAACGACGCTGCATAACAAAACCCCCGCCTGGCGTGGCGGGGGCGGAGAGATGCGGTGAGGTATTTTGATACCGCGCTCCATAGCCCTTTCTTCACGCCGGCGCAATGCCGGAGGGCCGCAATGGCCAGAGACTATCAAGTGGACGAATGCGCTGACGCCAGCGCCAAACTCCAATCCCACCGGGAAAGCGACGAAAATTATCACGGCGTGCTCTATCGCGCTGGGCGATGGCGCGTGGCGATCTGCCGAGATCGGATTCAGTACCTCTTGCAGCGCCAGAGGCCGGGCAAAGCAGGCGTGGGAGCGGCTTGGGATAGTCGGCGGTACTGTGTGACCAGCGGGGCCCTAATTCGGGACTGGCACGCTCTCACAGGCGATCCAGGCACTCCTCTCAGATACTTGCTTCCCGAGCGCGCGAGGATGCTTAGGGGCTAAGAACTCCGGTTTATGCGGGGGTTCCGGCTAAAGACCCTTGCCACGGTTCTCCGCCTTCCCGTGCCAAAGGCGGACGTGCTGCGACACCGCGAGGGATCGAGCACCGGCTCCGGGCGCCGCGCAGCCCGAGGTTCGTCGGCTCCGCAGAAAAGCCGTTCGGTTCTGCCCGTTGACGGACAAGGGGCTACGCTCCGGGGAACTCACCCGGCCCGGTAGGAAGCGGTCCCGACTGGCCCTGCCATAAGCGCGACACCCCCGAGAGGGGGCAAACCCACCGGCGAATGTCGTGCCGAAAAAGGCAACGCCATTTGTCCGGGGACCGCCGAGGGGCGGGACGGGCGAAAATCCCGTGGGCAGGCGGCTGGCCACCGATAAATGGCATCGCGCGGATACGGAGCGGGAAGTGTCGGGGCCTGCCTTGTGTATCGGGGGCAGGTAGCGGGTGTGGAACCATGACCAAACGAAAGGACGTTAGCCGCCCAAACCCAACTCATCGAGTGCTCTGATCATCTCGGGGTCATCCGGGTTTATGCTTCGCTTCCGTATCCATCCTTTGACGGTTCCTACGTTAGCGAAGGCCCGATATCTTAGAGGCATCTGAGACGCGATCCACAGCGCAACTTCTTGTGGAGAGTTACCAGATTGCTGGCCCACGATCTGCATGAGTTGGCGAAACTCAGTCGATACGTGTGTCGGATCAATTCCAAGCTGACCAAGGGCTAAATTGACGCGAAACCTAAATAGATAGCTCATCGCGAATGTCCTTCGATTCTATGTAGCCGTAGCATAGCACTCGACCGATTTGCGAGGAAACGCCCGTGAAAACATCCACTCCTTCCCGCCTTTCTGCCTTCCCCTCTTCGCGCAATTTTCTTGCTGCGTTGGGGTTTCGCGCGATTTGGCTTAGCCCATTGTCGGTTTCGAGCTGACCAACTTGCGGGCCCGAAATTACCCCTTGTGGGGGGCTTCAGAATATACTGGGCGGCGCTCCGGTACATACCAGGCTCCGCTCGCTCCCTACGGGGCGTCTGGGGAGGGCGTATTACAGGTCGGGCGCAATGTAGTACCGCTTTACGGCTGTGAGAGGCCGAATAGAGTCTGCTGACCACGCGAGTCGTGTGTGCGCTGCCCGGAAACGCCTGGTGCCGGTACCGCGCGCCTCTACGCGCCTGTAGCACCTTCTCACTCGGCCTTGTCGGACGCTTCGTCCGTTTTGCTCCTGTGCGGGCCGTTCACCTGGCGCAGAGGCCTATGAAAGCCGAGCAAACTGATCGCGCGTTCTGTGCTGACCGCGGTGGCGACCCCTGCGTCGATGATGAGGGCTAATCTGGATAGTGGCGTGCCCGCACCAGATCACCCACTATCGAAACCAACGGTGACGATTGACCATGTAGCCCGCCACCAAAGGTGCATACTCGCGTCATCATGACTACCATTGACCTATCAGCATTCGATGACGACGGTTTCGTTCTCCACTTTGGCGGCAGAACCCACGAGGTCGATGCCCTGACGTTCGGCAACGCACTAGTCTCGATCGCCGAGGCCGTCCGCGCCATCAATCAGGAGGTCAATCCAGGCTTCGCGCTGGAGATTGCTATCGACGCGGTCGGGCCCGGTAGCTTCCGCGCTCGTCTGAAGACCGCGAAGAAGACGCTGAAGAACCTGTTCAGCTTGGACATCCGTCGTGACGTCGTCATCCCGATCCTGTGCGCGTTGCTCTACGACAAGGTCATCAACCCAGACCAGCCGCCCCAGATCATAGTCAACGACTATTCCGTCATAATCGAGCATGGCGCTGACCGGATTATTGTCCCCCGCGATGCTTACGAAGCCAAGAAGAAGGTGGAGGCCAGTCCGGCAGTAAATCGCCATATCGCGAAGGCGATGGAGGTGATGGAGAACGACCCATCGGTCGAGTCCTTCGGGATTGCCACAGGCTTGCGCGACCCAGAGCCGTTGGTCGAGTTCCCCCGGTCCAAGTTCCCTGTGATCCGCCAGAACGCCATGCCGCGTCCCGAGGAAGGCAGTCGATACGAGGACAAGGACGTGGTGGTGTCCGTCCACAAGGCCGTTTTTGAGCGCTCAACACGGAAGTGGGAATTCATCTGGAACGGGTTCAAGATTTCCGCCCCGATCCTGGACCAGACCTTCTTCGACCGGTTGGAGGCCCGGACAGTCGCCATCAAACAGGGCGATGCGTTCAAGGCCGTCCTGCGCATCCACCAAACCTACGACAAGATGTCGGGCAACTGGATCAATGAACGATACGAAATTATCACTGTGGGCGACTTGATCGCGCAAAGCCCGCATCAACTATCGGTCGGCTTCTCCGACAGCTAGACGGGCACGTCTCCGGTGGGTAGCCTACCCACATTCGAAGGAGAGGTTCATGCGTCTTGCCATTGCCCTCGCATTGCTGCCCCAGATCGCAGTCGCAGACGAAGAGGATGCTAAGGCTGCAATGTTCATGCTGACGGCATTCGAATGCAGCACCTACGCGGAGATGAGCGGCGACCGGGAACGGCAGGCTGCCCTGTTCGAACGGGGCATAGCGGCAGGCAGGCAATTCTTCGCGGCCATCGAGGCCGGAACCATTACAGAGGAAGAACAACGCCAGCACGTCCCGTATATGCTCCCGTTGCTCGCAGCCGGTCCATCCGTCGATTTCGTTCTCGGGCGCATCTTCGAATACTCAATGAACTCGGCCTACGACGACGTCGTGAAGGAAAACATGGCCGGACTGCCCTTGCCGATGGATCAATGGACGAATGACGACGAACTGAAGAAGTCACGCGCTCAACTGCTTTACCAGCGCAGCAACTGCAATCTGTTCTGATTGAGACCTTCCATGCGCGTGTTTACTGTCATTGTCCGCTAGCGCTTTGGGCGCCCTTACGTCTGCTTTCGTCTTCGCGATGCCCTCCCGTTGCCGTTCCAGCATCATCTCTCGCTCAAACTGCGCCACCGAGCCCAGCGCATCGAGTATCAGCTTTCCTTTGGCCGTCAGGCCGTGCCCGGCTCGGGGTCCACAACCTCAACCAAGCGCTGACCGGGCCGCACGTATTCATAGCCGCCGCGATCTTTTTGCCTAGCGTCCACGGAGACGTTGACCTCTGTCGCGGCCTTGCCTTCGCGCAGGAGCAGGTCGATCACCCGCAGCTTGGCGTTCTCGCTTCCCGTCTCAAGGATGTCGCGCGCTACCTCCAGTGCCCGGAGACGGGCCACGGCGCGCAGGTGGTCCACGTCGCGCGCCATGCGCTCCTGTTCTGCTCGGATCAGGTCTTGCACCACGATACGCTTGAGCGCCTTGGCAAAGCCGTTGCGGCTCAGGCCGGCCTTCTCGGCAGCGGCGGCGATCGACAGGTTCTCACGCACCCTGAAGCCCACCGCAGTGCGGACACGGGGCGAGATGCGGGGTTTAAGAGCGGGAAGGGCGTGTATCTTGATCATGAGACAAGAGTGGCGGTGTTCCCTACGGATTCCCATGCACCCTCCGGCGACGCTAAGATTGTCTGTAGTGAAGAAATCTGCCCGTTAGGTCCTCACCTCAGAGTTCGTCTGTGTCCGATCCCGTCGATGGGCTTCGCAAAATGAATAAAAATTTTGAGAGATTTGTGCGATAGGGACACGAGTAGGCACTGGCCGCTCGCGATTTTTCCCCCACCCCCCGACGATCGATGCCCCCCCCGGCCCCCGCGCGTTACCGTCTTCGGGTGGCCTGAGGAGCTAGCCCCACGTTTCATTTCACTCCGGCTCATTCTCGGTGCATGAAGGTCGATCGTCGTGCGTTGAGTGCTCTGGGCCGCGAATGCGATGTTGCGCCGGTGCCGAATTCTCGATTTTCGCAATTAGCAGGTGCCATGCACTGAAGGCAGACTCCATCGCTGTTGGTTCCGTACGCATTCGTCACTCCAGTTTCTCGATGGCCGGTGCGCTCGTGCGGACCGGGAAAACTGCGATCGGTATCAAGATCGGAGCGGCGGGTTTGGCGCTCTCGCTTACCCCATGCTTACCAAAAGAAATCTAGGTGATCCAAGATGCGTCGTAAGTGTCTGATTTTAATGGCGCACCCGAAGGGATTCGAACCCCTGGCCTCTGCCTTCGGAGGGCAGCGCTCTATCCAGCTGAGCTACGAGTGCGTTGGCAGAGGCTATAGGTGAAAGCGGGATGCGCCGCAAATGCTTTTCTTGGGCCTGATCAGGGCAACATATGCGGACCAAGCCCGAACCACGGACATGATGGCCAAACCGGTTCATCCAAACAATTCATGGCACAGCTCCAGCGCCTCGACCAGTTTGTCCACCTCTTCGCGGGTATTATAAAGCCCGAAGGATGCCCGGCAGGTGGCCGTCACCCCCAGATGGGTCATCAGCGGCATGGCGCAATGCGTGCCCGCGCGCACGGCGATGCCCTTCTTGTCGAGCACGGTGGAAATGTCATGCGCATGGGCGGGTCCGTTGAGGGTGAGTGAAAATATCGCCCCCTTGCCGGGGGACGTGCCCTGGATGTTCAGCCAGTTCAGACCGGCGAACCGGCTGATGGCATAGTCGCGCAAGGCCGCTTCATGGTCGGCTACATTCTGCATCCCCAGCGCCATGAGGTATTCAAGCGCCACGCCCAGGCCGATCTGCTGGACGATCCCCGGTGTGCCCGCCTCGAACTTCATCGGCGGATCATTATAGGAAACCGCATCGCGGGTGACTTCGCGGATCATGTCGCCACCCCCCAGAAACGGGCGCATTTCCGCCATCCGGTCGGCCGCGATCCAGATCGCACCCGAGCCGGACGGGCCGTAAAGCTTGTGGCCGGTGATGGCAAAGAAATCACAGCCGATATCGGCCACCGAAACCGGGCCATGAACCGTGCTTTGCGATCCGTCGACAAGGACCGGCACGCCGCGGTTTCTGGCGTGGTTGCAGATGGTTTTCACGTCGACACGTGTCCCGGTCACATTGGACATCTGCGTCACCGCCACCAGTCGGGTTTTCGGGCCGATCGCCGCGATCACCTTTTGCGCGTCGAGCGAACCGTCAGGTTCGGGCTCCACCCATTTCAGCACGACGCCCTGACGTTCGCGCAGGAAATGCCAGGGGACGATATTGGCGTGATGTTCAAGAACCGACAGCAAGATCTCATCGCCCGGCTGAAGCCTTGGTGCCGCCCAGGCATAAGAGACGAGATTGATCGCCTCGGTTGTGCCGGTGGTAAAGACGATTTCATCGGGGTCCGGTGCCCCCAGAAACCGCGCGACGATGGCGCGTACGGATTCGTATTTCTCGGTCGCGAGGTTGGACAGGAAATGCAGGCCGCGGTGGACATTGGCATATTCCGCCTCATAGGCCAGCGTCATCGCGTCGATGACGACGCGCGGCTTTTGCGCCGAGGCGCCATTGTCGAGATAGACCAGCGGCTTGCCGTTGACCTCGCGGCCCAAAATCGGAAAATCAGACCTAATCTTTGCGACATCATACATGACCGCCCCCCTGAACCGGGACCACGACCCCAAAAAGCAGCATCAAAACCGCTGCGATCAGGATGACGGCAAAGAAACTGACGACCATCCCGGCAAAAACCCTCATCGGGCTCACAAATCCATGAAGGGCGGCGGTGAATTGCGTCATCAGCCATAAGAACAGGCCGTATGAGGCCAGACCGATCAACGCGCCAAGCACCGGAACGGCCAGAACGGCCAGCAATTGCAGGCCCTGCAGCAGGGCCATCAGGAATTCAAGCCAGACAAACAGCAGCAGCGCATCGGCAAAACGGCCTGTGCCGCCAAACAGGCGACCAATCACCTGCATCGCCACCGCGACGGCCAGCAGCGAAAGGGCCTGTACAGGAACCCCTATCCAGGGATGGGTGGCCAAAGTGCGCGACATTTCGCGCGCCTTTGACATCACCGGGCCGATATCTTCGGTGCCGATAAAGGGGACCGAGGCGCGGCTGACCAACAAGGCCAGCACCGCCACCAGAACCAGCCCGAGCCAGCGCGCTTCCATCGGCGGGTTCATCGTCATCAGGCGGCGGGCCGCCGATTGCGGGGCGCGAAGGGTTTCCCCCATCAGCGACCAGATAAAAGCCTGGAACC
>JBATDH010000278.1:0-1761 GCA_049663365.1 Albidovulum sp.
CCACATGACGGGCAAGGGCCAGTTGATCCTGGGGCAGATTGACGGCCTCGTCTATCTGAGTGTGGCCAGCAATGCCGACGAGGCGACAACCCGACAACTGCTGGGCGCGATCGACTTTGCTGCCCTACACAAGATGGTAGCCGAAACCAAAGCAGAGGCGGCCCAACTGGCATCGGCGGCAGGCGGCACACCGCGCGTTGGCGGATTGCTGTCTGGGGATGACTGTGTCCGCAAAGGTGCGGGAAAGTTCTGCGCTGTCGGCAACTGACCGGCGACACCCATCGCCATGTCGTTTTTCCGCTGCGTTAGGTCGGGCTGACCTTCCCAAGTTTTCCACGCTCTGGCAGATAGGGGCCAATCATCTGGCCCCAGGGAGTCGCCCCAATGAAAACCCATGTCAAAGCCCTTGTCGTCGGCGGCGGTGCTGTCGGAACCGGTATCGCCTATCATCTGGCCAAGGCGGGCTGGGAGACGATGCTGCTGGAACGCGACGAACTGACCTCGGGCTCGACCTGGCATGCGGCGGGCCTGCTGCCCTTGTTCAACATGTCCTATGCGACCACCCATATCCACAAATACTCGGTCGATTTTTATAAATCGCTGGAGGCCGAAACCGGGCTCAATGCCGGGTTCGCAGTGGTCGGCAACCTGCGCATGGCCCAGACCGATGCGCGGATGGACGAATACATGCTCTATTCCTCGGTCGCGGAAACCTGCGATGTCTATCACGAATTCCTGACTCCGAAAGAAATGAAGGATCGCTGGCCGCTGCTGCGCACCGATGACCTGAAAGGTGCACTTTTTCATCCGCAAGACGGCTATATCAACCCGGCCGACGTGACCCAGGCCATGGCCAAGGGCGCACGCCAGCATGGCGCCACGTTCGAGCGCAAATGGCAGGTCGACGGCTATCGCTGGACCGGGTCGGAATGGATCGTATCGGTCACCAAGATGGTCGAAAAGGGCGGCAATCTGGTGCGGTCCGAGGAAACCGCCGAAATCCATACCGAACATGTGGTGACGGCGACGGGCAACCACGCGCAGCGCACCGCCAAACTGTTGGGGATCAAGATCCCCGCCATTCCGGTCGAGCATCAGTATATCGTGACCGAACCCGACCCGATGCTTCAGGAATACCGCAAGAACAACCCCGAGCACCCGGTGCTGCGCGATGCCGACGCCAAATGGTACGTGCGCGAGGAACGCGGCGGCTGGATCCTTGGCCCCTATGAATACGGCGCCCCGGCCCGGTTCGAATACACCGTTCCCGACAGTTTCCGCGCCGATCTCTTCCCGCTCGACCTCGACCGGATCGAAGAGGAATACATGTCGATGATCCACCGTCTGCCGTCGTCGGAAACCGCGGGCCTCAAGGATGATTTCAACGGCCCAATCTGCTATACGCCCGATGGCAACCCACTGGTCGGGCCCGCGCCCGGCTTGCGCAACATGTGGCTGGCCGAAGGCTTTTCCTTCGGCATCACCGCCGCCGGTGGCACCGGCTATTATCTGGCGCAGATGATGGTGAACGGAGAGGCCGAGATCGACATGGCTTCGCTCGACCCCAAGCGCTACGGATCGTGGATGACCACGGAATACGCGGCGCGCAAGAACGAGGAATGCTATAACCACGTCTTCATCCTGCACCACCCGGACGAAGAGCGCGAAGCGGCCCGTGCCTTGCGGACCTCGCCCGCCTATGACCGCCAAAAGGCGCGAGGCGCGCAGTTCGGCCAGATCAACGGCTGGGATCGCCCCAAC
>JBATDH010000279.1:0-15279 GCA_049663365.1 Albidovulum sp.
CCCTTTTACCTTTCTGGCATGGTTTTTCTTCTTGGACGGGCTGTTCATGCCGATCTATGTTTTTCCTCGCTGGCGGCGGTTGCCGGTGTCCGAGGTCGTGCCGCTGGCAAAACGGGGGATCATCGGGGGGCTGACGGCATTTGCCAGTTTCGGGTCGATCATGCTGGCCACACGGCTGGACAAGGTGGGCGAGGCGGCGGTCTTGCGCGAAACCTCGACGGTGTTCGCGGCGGCGATTGCCTGGATCGTGCTGGGCGAAAAGGTGGGGCCAAGACGGCTTGGCCTGATGACACTGATCGCGGCGGGGGCCGTGATCGTAGAAATGGCGGGATAACGCGAATGGCGGGCAGGAAGATCAATACATGGCTGAAGCTGGGTCTGGAACTGGGCCCGGTGATCGCCTTCTTTGTGGCCTTCACCCGGCTCAAGGATCAGACCATCACCATCGGCGGCACCGAGTATGGCGGGTTCATTCTGGCAACGATGGGCTTTGTGCCGCTGATGCTGCTGTCAACGGCGATCCTTTGGAAACTGACAGGGCGGATTGCGCCGATGCAGATTGCCACTCTGGTTCTGGTGGTAGTCTTTGGCGGATTGTCAGTCTGGTTCAATGATGAACGGTTCTTCAAGATGAAGCCGACGATGATCTATCTGCTTTTCGCGGGTATTCTGGGGTTCGGGCTGATGCGCGGCAAGTCCTATCTGGCGCTGGTGATGGAAGATGCCATGCCGCTCAAACCCGAAGGCTGGATGATCCTGACCCGGCGGCTGGCGCTGTTTTTTGCAGGACTTGCGGTGACCAATGAAATCGTCTGGCGCACCATGTCGGATCAGGCCTGGGTCAATTTCAAGACCTTCGGGCTGACGGCAGCGATTTTCGTATTTTTCATGGCACAGGGAAGCGTTTTCCAGAAATACGCGGTTGAGGATGACAAGACCTGACTGTGCCGGGGCAATCAGGCCTTGCGAGCGAACAGCACATCCTGCGCCTTGCGATCCGTCTGGATGTTTGATCGCCGCTCGGCGGCAACGGCACGGCCGCGTTGAACACCGGGACGGGCGGCCATGGTGTCTAACCAGCGGGCGAGATACGGTTTGTCGTCAAGCGTTTGTTGCTGCCCTTCCCAAAGCGACGCCCAGGGCCAGATGGCGAAATCGGCGATCGAGAGGAAATCACCGGCGACGAACGCATTCGCCGCCAACTGCCGGTCAAGGACGCCGTAAAGCCGGGCAACCTCGTTGCGGTAGCGGGTTTTCGCATAGGGCAGGTCATGTGGCGGATCCATCGCCGGGGCGTATTTGAGAAAATGATGTGCCTGTCCGGCCATTGGCCCGACGCCGCCCATCTGCCACATCAGCCACTGATCCACGGCAATGCGGTCGCGTTCGGTTGTGCCGTAGAATGTGCCGGTCTTGCGGGCCAGATATTGCAGGATTGCGCCGGATTCGAAGATCGACACCGATGCTCCGTCCGGGCCATCCGGGTCGACAATGGCGGGCATCCGGTTGTTGGGCGAGAGTTTGAGGAATTCGGGCGCAAACTGATCGCCGTTACCGATATCAATCAGATGAACCTTGTAGGGCAGGTTCATTTCCTCAAGGGCGATGGAGACTTTCCAGCCATTGGGGGTGGGCCAGTAGTAAAGGTCGATCTCATGGCTCATGTCTTGTCCTTTCGGTTGAGACTAACATGGCCGCTAAGTTGAATTTCGCAAGGCAGGGTATCTGTGCATTTTTGCAGGCCTGTCGAAATCGTGTGCTACGGCAGATCATCGAGCGCCTCTTGCGCGGCGAGATAGTTGCGCAGCGACCAGTAGCAGTCGTCCTGCGTTGCCTTGCGGCAGGTTACCGGCAGGCCGTCAATCATCACCTGCCAGACGGTTCCATCGGCCGAAGCGGCGCGAATCGGGTAGGTGTTGGTGGCAAAGCTGATTTCGCCGACGATTGGGCGATCCGGTTCCGGCAGGGAACAGGCGGTTGTCAATGCGAGGGGGATCAAAATAGTTGAAAGGCGCATGGAAGTTTCCTTGTATCGGTCGGGTGCAGTTGACCGCAAATCGGTGCCGGCTTCAAGCAAGCGGGAATAGGGCAGGGATTCGCATCGCGGTTGACCCTGACGACACTTCACGCTATCGCAGGCCTTGTGGCGATTTGTTACCGGATTGCGGGCCACGTTAAACATGCCGCTAAAGAGGTTGGAGGCGATGGTGCCCCCGCCTGTTCCGGTGGGGGCTTTTTGTTGCCGGAGGCACATGACATGACCGATTGGAAAACCCGCACGAAACTGGTTCATTCCGGCACCCGCCGCAGCCAGTACGGTGAAATGTCCGAAGCGATCTTCCTGACCCAGGGGTTCGTCTATGGCAGCGCCGAAGAGGCCGAAGCGCGGTTCATCGAAAGTGGCCCGGACGAATTCATCTATGCCCGATACGGCAACCCGACGGTGCGGATGTTCGAAGAACGTATCGCGGCCATCGAGGGAACCGAAGATGCCTTTGCCACCGCATCGGGCATGGCGGCGGTCAACGGTGCGCTGATGTCGCTTCTGAAAGCGGGCGATCATGTCGTGGCAGCACGGGCGCTGTTCGGGTCATGCCTCTATGTGCTTGAGATATTGGGGCGTTTTGGTGTCGAGGTGACGCTGGTCGATGGCACCGATCTGGGCCAGTGGCGCGCGGCAATGCGCGATGGGACCAAGGCGGTGTTCCTCGAATCCGTGTCGAACCCGACACTCGAGGTCATCGACGTCCGCAGCGTCTGTGACATCGCCCATGCCAAGGGGGCGTTGGTCATCGTCGACAACGTCTTTGCCACGCCCACGTTTTCGCAGGCGGTGGCACTTGGGGCCGATATTGTCGTCTATTCGGCGACCAAGCATATCGACGGGTCGGGGCGTTGTCTGGGGGGGGTGGTTTGTGGGTCGAAAACCTATATCCGCAAGGTGCTGGAACCCTATCTGAAACATACCGGGGCGGCGCTCAGCCCGTTCAACGCCTGGGTCATGCTGAAGGGGCTGGAGACGCTGGACCTGCGGGTGCGGGCGCAAGCGGCCGCTGCGCTGGAAATCGCCCAAGCACTCAGCGGCCATGAAAAACTGTCGCAGGTGATTTATCCGGGGCTGAAATCGCACCCGCATCACGCCATTGCGATGGATCAGATGGGGGCGGGCGGTACCGTGGTGACGTTTGATGTGACAGGCGGGCAGGCGGGGGCCTTTCGTTTTCTTAACGCATTGGAAATCGTCAAGATTTCCAATAACCTGGGCGATGCGAAGTCGATCATCACCCACCCTGCCACCACCACGCATCAAAGGCTCAGCCCGGAAAAGCGGGCCGAGCTGGGGATCACCCCTGGAATGGTGCGCCTGTCGCTGGGGATCGAGGATGTCACGGACCTGCTCGGCGATCTGAAAAACGCGTTGGCGGCGGTCTGAAGCCGCTAATTCGTTACGAGTTGCGCCATTGGGTTGGACAAGGGGCCGGTGCATCCCACATAATGACCCATGCCGGTCAGGACCGGCCCTGCAAGGAGTCCTGCCATGAATTTCGTGGGCGAGATAGATCGGAAACCGAGCCGCGACGACGCGGAAGAAGCGCTGCGCCTGCTGCAACGCTGGGCGGAAAAGGCCGACCCGAGCGAAGTCGCGCGGCTCGACCCGGCGATCGCGCGACTTCTGCCGGGACGGGAGGTTTCAAACTATCCTGATTTATCAAGAACATACCCCGAAAACTTCACCTCGGATGCCGCCTATCTTGGCTCCATGCCCGATTTGCAGAATGGCCCCTCAAGCCTGATTGTCGGGGCCAAGGCGCAAATCCAGCATGTGGGAATTTCCAATTTCCGCCTGCCGATTTTGTTTCATACCCGTGATGGCGGTGATGTGACGCTTGAAACGAGTGTGACAGGGACGGTCAGCCTGATCGGCGAAAAGAAGGGCATCAACATGAGTCGCATCATGCGGTCGTTTTATGCCCATGCCGAACGGACCTTTTCGTTTTCGGTGCTGGCTGCGGTTCTGGAAGACTACAAGAAGGATCACGACAGCATTGATGCCCGCCTGATGATGCGGTTTTCGTTCCCGGCGCGGGTGGAATCGTTGCGCTCGGGCCTGTCGGGCTGGCAGTATTACGATATTGCCCTGGAACTGATGGAACGTGAGGGCAGCCAAAAGCGGATTACCCATCTGGATTACGTTTATTCGTCGACCTGCCCTTGTTCGCTGGAACTGAGCGAACATGCGCGCCAGATGCGGGGGCAATTGGCGACTCCGCATTCGCAACGCTCGGTCGCACGGATTTCGGTGGTGGAGGAAGGCGGCAAGCGGCTCTGGTACGAAGATCTGATTGATCTGGCCCGTGCCGCCGTGCCGACGGAAACGCAGGTGATGGTCAAGCGCGAGGATGAACAGGCCTTCGCGGAACTCAACGCTGCCAACCCGATCTTTGTCGAGGATGCCGCGCGCAGCTTTGCTGAACGCCTGCTGGCCGAACCGCGCGTGGGCGATTTCCGGATTGTCGCCAGTCATCAGGAAAGCCTGCACAGTCACGATGCGGTCAGCATCCTGACCGAAGGGCCGACATTTGCCGAGGAAAGCATCGACCCACGGTTATTTTCATCGCTGCACAAACCCGGTTGAAGCGGCCAGCCGCCTGGCGCGGATTTGCGCACTCACTTGACAGCGGGCGTTCCTGAGATCAAGCGTGCGCACAAATGGTTGACTTTCGCCCCGTTGGTTATGTGATCGGTCTCGTCATCGCCGCTTTGGGGATGACGATGTTTATCCCGTTTTTCGTCGATCTGACTGCTGGCGACGACAATGCCCAGGCTTTTGCTGAATCTGCCATTCTGAGTCTGATATTCGGCGGATTGACGGCACTTGCCTGTATGAACCGCGCCGCCGATAGCATTTCTGTCCGTCAGGCCTTTCTTCTGACCCTGGGCATCTGGCTGTTCGTGCCGCTTTTCGGGGCCTTGCCCTTCGCTATCGGCGCGCCCAATGTCCGGTTTATCGACGCCTATTTCGAGGCGGCATCGGGTATCACGACCACTGGCGCATCGGTATTCGTGGATGTCGACCACCTGCCACTTGGCACCAATCTCTGGCGCGCGATGCTGAACTGGCTTGGCGGGCTGGGGATCGCTTTTATTGCGATGATCTTCCTGCCGATCATGCGCGTCGGCGGGATGCAGTTTTTTCGGACCGAAGGTTTCGATACTTTCGGCAAGGCTTTGCCGCGCGCAACTGACATCGCCCGACAGTTGTTCTTTGTCTATGTGGCGCTGACGATGCTTTGCATGGTTGTGTACAGTACGCTCGGGATGGGACTGTTCGAGGCGGTCGCCCATGGGCTGGCGACAATTGCCACGGGCGGGTTTTCTCCGCGCGCGGCATCGTTTGCCGGGTATCCGCCGGCCATCGAATACGCGGCGTCGGTTTTCATGGTGCTGGGCAGTCTGCCCTATATCCGCTACGTTCAACTTGTAAACGGAAGCGCGCGTCCGCTTGGCCGCGACCCGCAGGTGCGTGCCTATCTGTGCTGGCTCGCCTTTGCCATCGCGGCGGTCGCCATCTGGCGCGTGGCGACCAGCGATCAGGATATTGAACCCGCCTTTCGTGAAACCCTGTTCAATTTGATTTCCATCATGTCGAGCACCGGCTTTTCCACCGGCAGTTTCGCCGTATGGGGTAGTTTTTCGATCATCGTCGGTATCTGGGTCGGGATTATCGGGGCCTGTTCGGGGTCGAGCGCGGCGGGCCTGTCGGTCTTTCGGGTGCAAATCATGCTTGCGGCCCTTGCCGCCGAAATACGCCGTATTCATTCGTCCCACAGGATTGTGCCGATCAAATATGACGGGCGCAGCGTCAACAACGATACAATGGACGCGATAATCCTGTATCTCGGGGCTTATATCCTTGGCTTTGGGGTCATCGCCGAGCTGATTGCCGAAACCGGGGTCGATTTTGAATCGGCGCTTTTCGCCGCCTGGACCTCTATCGGCAATATCGGTTATGGTTCTGGTCCGTTGGTCGCCCGAACCGGAACATTCGTTGATTTCCCCGATCCGGCAAAAATGCTGATGGTTCTGGCGATGATCATGGGCCGACTGTCGCTGCTTTCGGTTTTCGTTATCGCTTTGCCGCGGTTTTGGCGCGCCTGAGAGCGCTTGACAGCCGCTTGAGCCACCGCCATGCCTGCGTCATGTTGGACCTGCGCCCGATCGGTTACGTAGTTGGCCTGCTCAGTGCCGCATTGGGCGCGGCCATGCTTTTGCCCGCAGCGGTGGACTACAGCTTTGGCAATGGGCATTGGTCGGCATTTGCCCAAAGCGCCATCATCACTTGCCTGACGGGGGGTCTGATGGCGCTGGCCTGTGCCAACCGGGTGGGGGACCGGCTGACGCTGCAACAGACTTTTCTGCTGGCCACCAGTGTGTGGGTTGCCCTGCCGCTGTTTGGGGCGTTGCCGTTTTTGTTCGGCGCGACCGAAGCGCGGGCGGTTGATGCGGTTTTCGAGGCCATGTCGGGCCTGACAACCACCGGATCGACGGTTTTCACCGGGCTGGAGGCATTGCCCAAGGGGCTGTTGCTATGGCGTTCCATGTTGCAGTGGTTCGGAGGCATCGGCATTATCGTTGTCGCCATGGTCTTCATGCCGGAACTGCGCGTTGGCGGGATGCAGATTTTCCGGTCCGAGGCGTTTGATACCTCGGGCAAGGTGCTGCCGCGCGCCACACAGATTGCCGCCCGGATCGGGATTGCCTATGTGGCGCTGACACTTATGTGCGTCGGGGCCTATGTCATGGTCGGCATGACCGGGTTCGAGGCGCTCAACCATGCGCTGACGACGATATCCACCGGCGGGTTTTCGACCACCGACGCCTCGTTCGGGGTCTATCAGGGCCAGCCGGAATACGTGGCCTCCGTTTTCATGGTCCTCGCGAGCCTGCCTTTCGTACGCTATGTCCAAATCATGGCGGGGTCGGCGCGCCCGATATTGCGTGACAGCCAGGTGCGGGCGTTCTTGTGGGTCGTGGGTGTGCTGGTCGCGGTGATCACCGGCTTTCGGGTGATCGCCAATGGTGACCACGCCGAACATGCCTTTCGCGAAGCCCTTTTCAACGTGACTTCGATCATCACCGGCACCGGCTATGCCAGTGTGGATTACCAGCTTTGGGGGGCTTTTCCGGTCGTGCTGTTCTTTTTCATCGGCCTGATCGGCGGTTGCGCGGGGTCGACCTGCTGTTCGGTCAAGATATTTCGCTATCAGTTGCTGATCGCGGCGGTGCGCGCCCAGATACGGCGCATCCATTCGCCCAATGGCGTTTTCACACCCCGCTATGATGGCCGACCCGTAACCGAAGAGCTGCTGGCCTCGGTCATGGCGTTCTTCTGTGTCTTCATTCTTACCCTCGGATTGATCGCAGTGGCGCTGGGGCTGACCGGACTGGATTTTGTCACGGCGGTTTCAGGGGCGGCTACGGCCATCGCCAATATCGGCCCCGGATTGGGGGAAATCATCGGCCCGGCAGGGAACTTCGCCGCGATCAATGATCCTGCCAAGTGGATTTTGTCGCTGGCGATGTTGTTTGGCCGGTTGGAATTGATGGTGGTACTGGTGATCTTCCTGCCGCGATTCTGGCGGGTTTGACGGTATCGGACGCGTGAACTACCGTTCACAGGTCCAGATCACCGAGTTAATTCCAGCAAGACACCAGCACCGTCATGTCGCGCCCGATGGTTGTCATATCCTCGGCCGCCAGTGCCCCATTGCGGGTGCTTGCCGCCTCGGTGACAGATACCGGCTGGGCAATCGCCGCGCCGCCATTGGCCATAGCCGCTGAAATGACATCGGATTTAAGGGCAAAGCCCACGTCATCGGGCAGAACGCGGCCATTCGTCGACCGGCGCGGCAGAAGCATTCCAATGACATCGCCTGACGTATCAAGTACAGGCCCCCCCGCGTCCCCCGGCAAGGTGGTGACGGTCAGCCGCGCCAGATCGGTTTGGCCCTCAAGCCCCTTCAGATCGGCAAGGGTGCCGAAACTCAGCACGGCTTCGTCCAGGGCATCTTCGTAAGAATAGCCCGCAACGGCGATTTCGCCATTGATCCGCCCGGTGGCACCGTTCAGCGCCGCATGGGTCTGCGGTGCCAGAACTTCGCGCGGTTTCAGGATCGCCAGCCCGACGCCCGGATCCTGCAAGGTCACGTCCATTTCATGGGTGCCGTCCAGGGTAATGCGGGCGCATTGATCCAGCACTTCGTCGGTGGTGGCCACTGTGCCCTCTGCGTCCAGATAAAACCCTGAGCGGGAAATTTTCGGGCGGCGGATTTCAAGCCCCGACATCAGATCGGCACGGTCTTCGGCCAATGGCACCCCCAGCCCGTCGCTGAGCGCCTGATCGCCAATGGGCTTGAACGAGGCCTTCATCACCTCAAGAACCTTTTCGGCCCGCGCGTCATTGCCGGGCTTCCAGGCCAGCGTGAAGCCCTTGATCAACCCGCCTTGCAGCGCGGCATAGGTATATGATTTTATCCTGTCATTCTGGCCGCTCAGTTCGAAACTGGTCCGGCCAAGATTGCGTTCGCCTTGCAGCGGCACGATTTCCAGCGTCTGCATGATGTCATAAAGACCAAACAGCGTCGTCTGTTCGCCCTGCTGCGATATCAGCAGGACGCGGAACCCCGATCCGTCCACCTCTTTGAAATGAACGAACGGCGGCTCATAGCGGTCAAAGGCGACGAGCGCCGTAGGCAGGGTGATTTCAATCCCGGCCTCGGCTTCTGTATAGGTTTCCAGTCCGAGCGCGGCGCGCTCGCTCTGATAGCGGTCAACAATTTCTGACCGCTGCATCAAGGTCAGGATGCCGGTTGCGTCATAGCCCTGTTCCGATTGCCATTCGGCCATGCTGTTGCGCGTGCCGGGACCGAAATCACCATCAATGGCCGCCGTGTAATGGCCACTCCACTGCAAGGCCCGTTGCAACAGCATCCGTTCGTCCGAGGTCAGCAGCGATTCCGACCGGCGCGCCTCGACGGGGGTTTCCACGTCGACAATCAGGGCGGGGCCGGGCGCAGGCAGGGTCGCTGTGATTGTCGGCTCGGACACGGCGGGTGTGGATTCTCCGGTCGGCCAGAACTGCTGCCTGTAGGCGTCGGTTGTCGCAAGGTAGCTGTCGGCAGGGATCAGACGTTCGCTTTTCAAAAGGCCAAGCGCACTGACGGCGTCTGCGGGGCTGTAGGGGCCCAGCACGATGGCATACCAGCCCGACGACATCCTGAAACCACCCACATTGGGGAAGACACCGGCATAGGCGCGGGCGCGCTGTTGGCCCTCATCCAAGGTCGGCACGGCCTGTATCTGCACCCAGGTGTCTTGCGCGGCGGCCGCTGTTCCCGCACAAATTACCACGACCAGGCTTATCAGTTGCCAGGCCCGCCTTATCACCGCTACCATAAATCGAAACCTTCCACAGTCCTGTCATCGCGAATCCGCTGCCGAACCTAACAGGATGGATGGCGGCGTCACGTCAAAAACCATCGCGCGCCGATTGACCGCCCCCTCCCTGTTGCCTATTGAGAACGCGTTTCCCCGTTTACAGGCCCCGCATGACCGTTTCCGCCCCACGATCCTTTCAGGACATCATCTTGCGGCTGCAATCCTACTGGGCGGGCAAGGGCTGTGCCATCCTGCAACCCTATGACATGGAAGTGGGGGCAGGCACCTTTCATCCGGCAACCACGTTGCGGTCGCTCGGGGCACGTCCCTGGGCTGCCGCCTATGTCCAGCCGTCGCGCCGCCCGACCGACGGGCGGTATGGCGAAAACCCCAACCGCTTGCAGCACTATTACCAGTTTCAGGTCATCATCAAACCCTCGCCGCCCGACCTACAAGAGCTTTACCTCGGATCATTGGCTACCATCGGCATCGACGCGGGCCTGCATGACATCCGCTTTGTCGAGGACGACTGGGAAAGCCCGACCTTGGGGGCCTGGGGCCTCGGGTGGGAAGTGTGGTGCGACGGCATGGAAGTGTCGCAATTCACCTATTTTCAGCAGGTCGGCGGTCATGACTGTGCGCCCGTGTCGGGCGAGCTGACCTATGGGCTGGAACGGCTGGCGATGTATGTGCTGGGCGCGGGTCACGTGATGGACATGCCCTTCAACGATCCCGACAGTGCGATCCCGCTGAAATACGGCGACATCTTTCGCCAGACCGAACAGGAATATTCGCGCTGGAATTTCGATCAGGCCGATACTGACATGCTGTTGCAGCATTTCAAGGATGCCGAGGCCGAATGTTCCCGTATCCTTGCCGCCGATGCCACCGATAGCGCAGGTCGCAGCATCATCATGGCCCATCCGGCCTATGATCAGTGCATCAAGGCCAGCCACCTTTTCAACCTGCTCGATGCGCGGGGGGTGATTTCCGTCACCGAACGCCAGGCCTATATCGGGCGGGTCCGCGCCCTGGCCAAAGCCTGCGCCGACGCGTTTGTCACCACCGAAGCGGGCGGGGCGGCAGCATGAGCGTTGACGCGGATGCCCAGGCCAGTGAGACCGAAAATGCCGCGCGGATCGAGGAACTGGAGAACCGGCTTGCCAAACTCAAACGCCGCGAGAAACGCAACCTGCGCCATGCCCGCGCGCACGGGTTTCTCGACGGGGTTCTGGCGCTGCTCAAACCCGGTGATGTCGTGATCGACTGCGGCGCCAACCTTGGCGAAGTGACCGCGCCACTGGCCGCCACCGGTGCGCATGTCATCGCTTTTGAACCCGACCCCTATGCCTTTGCCCAGCTTTCCCAGCGCTTTGCCGATGCGGCCAATGTGACGCTGCACCAAAAGGCGGTTTCGACCGCGGCAGGAACCTTGCGGCTGATGCGGGCGGAAAATTTCGACGACAATCCCAAGGGCGGATCGGTCAAAAGCACCCTGCTGGCCGGCGGGCGCGGTATCAGTGAAGACGACGGCATCGACGTCGAGGTGATCGACTTTGTCGCCTTCCTGCGTGACCTTATCGTGGCCAAAGGGCCGGTTTCCTTGGTAAAAATGGACATTGAGGGGGCCGAACTCAACCTTTTGACCGCCATGGATACCGCCGGTCTCTTTGCCGATATCCGCTGCACCGTGGCCGAAACCCATGAAAACAAGTTCAAGGAATTGCGCCCCGACTACCGGGCGCTGCGCGAGACGTTCGGCCAGAAATACACCTCTCAGCATGTGAATCTGGACTGGATATGAACGGTAAAATCGTCACAGGGGGCATTGTGCTGACAGCATTGGCGGCAGGGGCCGCGCTTTATTATCTTCAGGTCTATGCCTATTACGGCCCGGTCAATGTGTCGTCGCCTGCGGCGGTGATGCGCCTTACCGGGTTAAACGGCACCGAAGAACCGATGTTAACCGAAGATTTTCAAGGCATTGACGCCGACAGCTCACCCCTGCGTTTTCGCGGCTGTTTCACCACGCCCACCTCTTTGGCGACGCTGACCGAAACCTACCGCATATATGAAACGCCGACGCCTCTTGTTGCGCCGGGCTGGTTTTCATGCTTCGACGCCGCCCGTATCGACGCTGATCTGCAAACCGGCGCGGCGCTGGCGTTTCTGTCGGAACCCGACATTCACCCCGGCGTCGACCGGGTGATTGCCGTCTATCCCGATGGCCGTGCCTTTGCCTGGCATCAGCTGAACCAAAGCGCGGACGAATAACATGCCCGATCTGCTCATCGAACTCTTCTCGGAAGAAATCCCCGCCCGGATGCAAGCGAAGGCGCGTGACGATCTGCGTCGGCTGATCACCGATAGTCTGGTCACGGCGGGGCTGACCTATGCCGGGGCGGCGGCTATTTCCACGCCGCGGCGGCTGGCGCTGACGGTGCAGGGGCTGAGCGGGGAAAGTGCGGCGCAGGTCGAGGAACGCAAGGGCCCCTCGACCGCTGCCCCCGAACAGGCGGTGCAGGGGTTCTTGCGGTCCACCGGCCTGACGCTCGATCAATTGGAAAAGCGCGACGACAAAAAGGGGCAGGTCTATTTCGCGGTGATAAGGAAACCGGGCCGCAAGGCCGCCGATATTGTCGCCGAGGTGCTGGAGGCCACGATCCGCAATTTCCCCTGGCCCAAGTCGATGCGCTGGGGGGCCGGGTCGTTGCGCTGGGTGCGGCCCTTGCAGTCGATCCTGTGTCTTCTTGGTGATGAGACGGGGGCCGAGGTGGTGCCGCTGACGGTTGACGGGATCAAAGCGGGCAAGGTCACGCGCGGTCACCGGTTTCTGGCACCAAAAGAATTTTCGGTAACGTCCTTTGATGATTACACGGCGAAGTTGAAGCGCGCCAAGGTGATGCTTGACGCCGAGGAACGCGCCGACCACATCTGGAACGACGCCACCAATGCCGCCTTTGCCGCCGGGATGGAACTGGTCGAGGACAAAGCGCTTTTGACTGAGGTGGCGGGGCTTGTCGAATGGCCCGTGGTGCTGATGGGGCGCATCGGCGACGATTTCCTCGATCTGCCGCCCGAGGTGTTGCAGACCTCGATGCGCGAACATCAGAAATTCTTCTCAATCCGCAACCCCAAGTCGGGTCGGATCGAAGGCTTCGTGACCGTCGCCAATACCGAGACGGCGGATCACGGCGCCACCATCCTCGCGGGCAATCAAAAGGTGCTGTCGGCGCGGCTGAGTGATGCGAAGTTCTTTTGGCAGAATGACTTGCGGGTCATTGCTCAGGAAGGGATGGAGGGCATGGCCAAGGGGTTGGCCGATGTCACCTTCCACAACAAGCTCGGCTCTCAGGCCGACCGCATCGCCCGGATCGAGGCCCTTGCCGTTGAGATCGCGCCGCTGGTCGGGGCCAAGCCCGATCTGGCGGCAAAAGCCGCCCGCGTCGCCAAGGCCGACCTGCAATCGGCGATGGTCGGCGAATTCCCCGAATTGCAAGGCACGATGGGGGTCTATTACGCCAAGGCGGCGGGCTTGCCCGATACGGTGGCGAATGCCTGCCGCGCGCATTACCAACCGCTCGGGCCATCGGATGACGTTCCGAGTGATCCGATCTCCATCGCCGTGGCGCTGGCCGACAAGATCGACACTTTGACCGGGTTCTGGGCGATTGACGAAAAGCCGACGGGGAGCAAAGACCCGTTCGCGCTGAGACGGGCGGCGCTGGGGGTTATTCGGTTGGTGTTGGGGAATAACGTAAAAATGAAACTGGGCAACGTGATCCCGAGTGCCGAGGCTACTTTGATTCGGCAGTTTATTGAGCGTGCGCAATCCAAATTTGAGGTCGATTTGGAGAAAGCTGATCAGTTTTACGCAAATTCCCTGGGCCTGTCTCTCAGCGACACGAAAGAGCTTCTTATTGATCTGGATAACAAAATTTTGGAAGCTCAGGTCGACAGCAGTTCTTTGTTGGCTGATACAGAAGCAAGTACCGCGAGCCATGCCATTGAAACAGCCCTGTCACTCCTCGCCTTCTTCCACGACCGCCTCAAGGTCCACCTGCGCGAAGAAGGCATCCGCCATGACGTCATCGACGCCTGCCTCGCCATGCCCGGCAACGACGACCTCACCCTCCTCGTCAAGCGCGCCGAGGCGCTGGCGGCGTTCCTCAAGACCGATGACGGCGAAAACCTGCTTCAGGGTTTCAAGCGCGCCAACAACATCCTGACCCAGGCCGAGGAAAAGGACGGCGTCGAATACAGCTACGGGGCCGATGTCAAATTCGCCGAAGACGCCACGGAACGCGCGCTCTTCAAAGCCCTCGACCGCGCCGAATCCACCATCGCCCCGGCGATGAAATCCGAAGATTTCGCCGCCGCCATGACCGCGATGGCCGCCCTGCGCGCCCCGATTGATGCGTTTTTCGAGGCGGTGCAGATCAATGCCGACAGCGACATCCTGCGCCGCAACCGGCTCAACCTGCTTTCGCGTATCCGCATCATCTGCCTCTCCGTCGCCGATCTGACCAGGATCGACGGCTAAACCGAGGCGGGCGGGCGTTGGGAATGGTTGCGTATTGTCTTTGATCTGTTGAAACAGCCCAAAGACAATACACTCCAACCCTTTCATTGTGGCGAAAATACCTCGGGGGAGTCCGCAGGACGGGGGCAGCGCCCCCGGCTTTCGCTGGACACGAATCGCAACATCACTATGCTGCGCCACAGTAAAAGGATTGCCGCAGTGCAGAAACATACGGAGTTCGCCGATTTCGCCGAAATCGACCCCACTGCGGTGATCGATGCGGATCGGCATGGCTGGCGGGCCAAGTGCCTGCAACGGCTGATCCGGCTTGACCTGCCGGTGCCCAGAACCGTGGCGCTTTCGTGCGATTCCGTGCGCGCCATTGCCGCGGGGCAGATGCCCGATACTGCCCGGTTAGCCAAGGTATTCGGCGCAGCCCCGCTATTGTCGGTACGCTCCAGCCCGGCCAATCCGGCCTGGGGCGGGCCGGGAACCTTGCTGAATGTCGGGCTGAACGCGAAAAAACATGCCGAACTGGCCAAGGAACACGGGGCCGACCTGGCGGATGCGCTTTATCTCGGTTTCGTGCAATCCTACGCGATCCATGTGGCGCGGCTTGATCCGGACATGTTCACCGCCGGCCCGTCGGCCGCCGCCCTTGCTGCCGCCCTTGCGGCCTATGAGGCCGAGACGGATGCGGAATTTCCGCAATCCATCGCGCAGCAACTGACCGAGGTTCTGCGCTCGATGGCACGGGCCTGGGAAGGCACCACCGCGCGGCTCTTGCGCGAAGCCAAGGGCGCGCCCTCCGATGCCGCGCTGGGACTTATCGTTCAGGATATGGCGATGCTGGTCGGTCCCGGCCTGTCCGGGTCGGGCACCATCCAGCTGATCGAAGGGATCACGGGTGCTCCGCAGGTGACCGGGCGGTTCAGGGGAATGAACCCGGCCCATCCCGAAAAGGCCGAGACCATGTATCTGGTGCGCGACAAGCGCGGCCATTCGCTGGAGGAGGCCGCACCCGAGGTCTTTGCCGCCCTCAAGGAACATTGCGCGGTCTGCCGCACCCGGCTGCGCGAGGAAATGCAGGTGGAATTCGCGCTGGAAAACGGCGCCTTGAAGGTGATCGACGCGATCACCGTGCCCAAATCGTCACGCGCCGCCGTGCGGGTGGCAGTGACACTGGCCAAGGATGAGGTCATTGGCCGGGACGAGGCGATTTTGCGGGTCGAGCCGCGCGCACTGTCTGAACTTTTGCACTATCAGGTCGATCCGCGCGGCCCGCGCGACCGGTTCGCGCGCGGTATTCCCGCCAGCCC
>JBATDH010000280.1:0-4594 GCA_049663365.1 Albidovulum sp.
ACCTTCTTGTCCTTGATCAGGTTGATATCGCAGTCGCGATCGTAATAAACGCGCATCGGGCGCTCCCTTTGGTTGGTTGATGGGGCGATCATAGGAGGGTTTCGCCGAATTGCCGTGCATAATTTGACAAAAATGGATTTATGTGGAAGGTATCATGCGCCATAAACGATATTTACTGAGAAATCATGCAAGTTGACGATACCGACCGGCGTATCCTGCGTCACCTGATGGCCGAACCGGGACTGGCCACTGCCGATCTGGCTGAACGGGCCGGGGTGACAGCCGCGACCTGCTGGCGGAGGATTGAACGGCTAAGTGCCGCGGGGGTTCTGAAAGGGCAGCACGCGGTCATCGACTGGCGGGCACTGGGCTGGGCGGTCGAGGTCAGCCTGCGCTTCACGCTCGACAAGACTGAACCGCGTGCCTTTGACGAATTTCTGGAGGCGGCGCGGGGCGTGCCGGAAGTGATCGAAATTCAGACCTTTCTAGGCCGTGTCGATCTGCGCCTGAACGTGATTGCCCGCGATATGGGGCATTATCAGGAAATCTATCGCGACCAGATCCTGACCTTGCCGCATATCGCCGACATCGAGGCGCTGATGCTGGTCTCGACCATCAAGGATGGCGGGGGGCTGCCGCTGTGATCGCGCTCGACGATACCGATCGGGCGATCTTGCGGGCGTTGGTCGCCGATGCGACGCAAAGTGCGGGGGCACTCGGGCGGGCGCTGGGATTGTCGCAACCGGCGGCCTGGCGGCGGATAAAGCGGCTGGAAGAGGCAGGCGTGATCGCCGGTCGCCGTCTGGCGCTGGATGCCGAGGCGCTGGGGTTCGGGGTGACGGTTTTTCTGGGGGTGAAGCTCGCAACTAAGGGCCGCGTCAGCCTGGAGGATTTCGAGCGCGCCGCCACGGCCATTCCCGAGGTGCAGACGGTGCAGCATGTGCTGGGGCTTTATGACTACCGTCTGCGCGTCATTGCCCGTGATCTCTCGGATTTCGAACGGGTGCTGCGGCGGCGGATCATGACCCTGCCGGGGGTCGGCAATGTCGAAGCCAATGTGATGCTGTCCGAAGAACGCCGTCCTGGGCCGCTGGGTTGATTGCCTTGCGCGGTCGGGACAAAATTCAGCATGAACAGTCGGAGTTAGACTGTTATCCCGCATCGCCCGTGGTGTAAGGTGACGCAAAACCTGCCCTGACGGCCCATCGTCAAACCCCAAGGAGTGACCCATGCCCGCATTGCTGCCCCATATCGACCCGGACGGGCTTGAAGAATTCTCGGTGGTCTTCACCGACCGGTCTTTGAACCATATGAGTCAGTCTTTCCAAGGTGTTATGCGCGACATCTCAACCATGCTCAAAGAGGTGTACAATGCCGACGCGGTGGCGCTGGTGCCCGGTGGCGGATCATATGCGATGGAATCCGTTGCGCGCCAGTTCACGACGGGCAAAAAGGCGCTGGTGGTGCGCAACGGCTGGTTTTCCTTCCGTTGGAGCCAGATTTTCGACATGGGCGGATTTGCCGGTGATGTGACGGTGGCGATGGCCCGGCAGGCGGGCAATAGCCCACAGTCATCTTTTGCGCCGGCTCCGATCGGCGAAGTGACGGAGGCGATCCGCAAGAACCGCCCAGATGTGGTCTTTGCCCCGCATGTGGAAACCGCATCGGGTATGATCCTGCCCGATGACTACCTCAAGGCGCTGGCCGGTGCCGCGCATGAGGTGGGCGCGTTGTTTGTGCTGGATTGCATCGCCTCGGGCTGTGTCTGGGTAGACATGAAGGCGGTGGGGGTCGATGTGCTGATTTCGGCCCCGCAAAAGGGCTGGTCGGCATCGCCTTCGGCGGGTCTGGTGATGATGACCGGGGCGGCGGTGAAACGGCTGGAGGAAACCACGTCAAACAGCTTTGCGCTCGATCTGAAGAAATGGCGGGCGATCATGGCGGCCTACGAGAGCGGTGGTCATGCTTATCACGCCACTATGCCGACCGATGCGCTGCGGGCGTTTCGCGATACGATGGTCGAAACCCGCGACTACGGGTTTGACCGCCTGAAAGAGGCGCAGTGGCGGCTGGGATCGGAAGTGCGGGCGATGCTGGCGGCCAAATCGGTGCGCTCGGTTGCCGCCGAAGGCTTTGGCGCACCGGGCGTGGTGGTCAGCTATACCGACGATCCCGATATCCAGAACGGCAAGAAATTCGCGGCCCTCGGCGTGCAAATCGCCGCCGGGGTGCCCTTGCAGGTAGGCGAGCCCGAGGGGTTTCGGACCTTTCGCTTTGGCCTTTTCGGGCTCGACAAGCTTTACAATGTCGAAGCCACCATTGACCGGCTGAAACGGGTGGTGGACGCGGTTTTGTAAGCCTTTTTATCGACCATGTTCAGATTGAGATGCCCCTGATCGGGGTCCGGGGTTGCAGGGCTTTGGGGTGGAGGTCTTTCAGCGCATCCCCAGCCCGGCCTTCATCAGCGTCTTGCGCGCCGTCGCAACCGCGTAGAATGTCTTCAATGCCTTGGCTCGCAGATCGCGCAACACCGGTGCCCCCGCTATCGAGGCGCGATTGAGCAGGTCGATGCCGGTGACGCGGGCCTTGGCCTCGGGCCAGCGGCGACGGTGATAGGCGGAGAGCATGGCGCGGTCGCCCAATCTGTCGGGGGCAGTGCGGGCCAGTTCGAGCAGGCAGCCGATATCGCCCAGCGACATGTTCAGACCCTGCGCGCCGATGGGCGGGACCACATGCGCGGCCTCGGCGATCAGTGCGCTGCGCTCGCCGTCAAACCGGTCGGCGATCTGGCTGATGATCGGCCAGACCGAGCGATGGGTGACCAGTGTCAGAGGGCCATACAACCCGGCTGAGCGCACCAGCATTTCGGCCTCGAACTCCGCCACCGGCAGGGCGGCAAGGCGGGCGACCTCGGGGCCGCGTTCCATCCAGACAACCGCCGACGAGGGCAGGCCACCGCGATCCGGCAGCGGCACCAGCGTGAATGGCCCGCCGGAACGGTGCACCTCGGTCGAGATATTGTCATGCGGAACCGGGTGGGTGACCGCGAAGGCCAGCGCCTTTTGTCCGTAGCGGGTGATCTGCACCGGGATGCTCAGTGCCCCCCGCACGGGGCTGTTGCGACCGTCGGCGGCGATCAGCAGGCGGGCTGAAACCGTCACGCCATTTGTCAGTGTCACGATGGCCTCGCCGTCGCGGGTCAGAACCCGGTCGGTGCCCGTGCCGGTGCGGTGACTTACATTGGCCAGATCGGCCAGACGGGCGGCCATTTCACGCCGCAAGAGCCAGTTGGGGAAGTTCCAGCCGAACGGGTCGGCGGAAATTTCGGCGGCGTCGAAGTCCCTGATCTGGCGCGGCTCGGGCCTTTCGCCTCCGGCATCGACGATGCGCATGACCTGAAGGGTGGCGGCATGGGGGGCGAGCCGGTCCCACAGCCCCGCATTTTGCAAAAGCTGCCGTGCCGGTTGCAAGAACGCGGTCGTGCGCAGATCGGCACCGTCGGCGGCAGGGTCGGTCACGGGTTTGGCCGGATCGACGCAGATCACCGAAAAGCCCGCCGTCCCGAAAGCTGCCGCCGCCGTCAGTCCGGCGACGCCGCCGCCGGAGATCAGAATATCGGTGGTTTCACGTTGGGGCATGACGGCTTTCCTTTACGTCAGCATAGCGGCTTTCAGGGCCGGGGTGAAAGTGGCATCCTGTCCCGTCTCAGCGGGCCAGCACGCGCAGAAAACCCGCAAGATCGTCGGTGTGGTGATGGATGTGTCCGGCAGGTTCGGCCGTCGGGGCCACATGCACGGTGCGCATCCCCATGGCATGGGGCGAGGCGAGGTTGCGGGCGTCATCCTCGAACATCGCGGCCAGTGCCGGTTGGGTTCCGTCGAGGGCAAAGATCGTCTCGAATGCGCTGCGCTCAGGCTTGGGGAGGAAGCCCGCATGTTCAACGCCGTAGACCGCGTCGAAAATACCGCCTAATCCCCGCGCATTGATGACGCGTTCGGCATAGGGGGCGCAGCCATTGGTATAGACGATACGGCGCCCCGGCAAAGCGGTGATGGCGGCGCGCAGGTCGGGGTCGGGTGCCAGATGGTCAAGCGAGATGTCGTGAACGTCGGTCAGGTAGGGGCCGGGATCGACATCATGTTCACGCATCAGCCCGGCCAGCGTGGTGCCGTAAAGCCGCCAGTAATGGTCGCGCAGGTGATTGGCTTCGGGGCGGGCCACGCCGAGGGCCTGCATCACGTAATCGGTCATTCGGACCTCGATCTGATCGAAAAGCCGCGCCGCTGGCGGGTAGAGCGTATTGTCGAGGTCAAAGACCCAGAATGTGACATGGGAGAAATCGGTGCTGTGCATGGCCGCAACTTAGGCCTGGGGACGGGCCGCTGCAATGGCGATCAGTGGTCATGGCGCTTGCCATGGCTCCATGCCTGCGCATAGGGTTTTGCCGGGGCAGGACGGAGACGGGGCAGGAATGCAGAAAGACGCCTATACGCTGATACTCGAGGCGATAGATGGTGGCATTTACCGCCCCGGCGACCGGCTGGTCGAGGCGGAACTGGCCGACCGGTTGGGCGTATCGCGCACGCCGGTGCGC
>JBATDH010000281.1:0-2799 GCA_049663365.1 Albidovulum sp.
TCGGCGCCGCCGCCGCCATGGCCGCCGCCGGACTGGCCGCGGTTCTGGGGGGCACCCCGGAACAGGTTGAAAACGCGGCTGAAATTGCCCTCGAACACCATCTCGGCATGACCTGCGATCCGGTCCGCGGCCTGGTCCAGGTGCCCTGCATCGAACGCAACGGCCTGGGCGCGATCAAGGCGGTATCGGCGGCCTCGCTGGCACTGCGGGGCGACGGCCACCACCTCGTCCCCCTCGATGCCGCCATCGAATCGCTGCGCCAGACCGGCAAGGATATGAACGACAAATACAAGGAAACCTCGCTCGGCGGCCTCGCCGTCAGCGTGCCGAATTGCTGAAGGTGAGGCGGAAATCTAATCCGGGCGTTTCATGCTTTGCCAACCAAAGTGCTTCGGAAACTACCGGGCCCAGACCCTATCACCTGTTTCGCGAGACCACGAATCATAGCCGTGTATTGGCGACCCAGACCTTATTCAAAATTCTATTTACTGGAAAATCTCTTACTTCAGCGTTTATCCACCGCCAAATTTACTAAGATTTCTTGCTCCATATGCCAAGTCCGACAATGAATCCGACCACCCCTGCAATAGCGCCAAAAACACCTAAAAATTTCTCAAACCCCACAAAAAACCGATGATCTTTGAAGAAGATTACGCTCACCAATGAGAACGCCGTAATAAAAATTACCAACAACAAAAGAGTCCATTTTTTTGAAATTTTTAGGCGCCATCTATTCAATTTTTCCTTGGAAATTGCAGCTTCGGGAAACGCCTTTCTGACAGCAATCTCTATAGATCGCATCCTGTCTGGGTTGTGTATCGTTCCGTCCTCTAAACCCGAAAGTATTTGCTCCGTAACAGTAAATCCCTTTATGTGCGGTTGAAGCCTCCTAACGAACTCATGTTTTTCAAAGCCATTAGAAACGCGGAACTTTTCCAGGTCCAAATTTATGCCTCCGTGTTAGCATTCTTGTTTTCAAAAGATGCTCTGTGCGCACATCCAAGCAGAGGCAAGTCGCGGTCATTCAAAAGCACAACGGGAACTTTGGCAACACGATCGTCCAATTTGCACCTGTCGACGTAAAGCCGCTTGAATCTTGCACGAAGCAGGTCGACCGGTATCTTGCTCATCACACCACCCCAAAGGAACACACCTCTGTCTGCATTAAAGGCGAGCGCCGAATTTCCGCAGAAATTGGCAAGAATCTCACATAATAGCTCTATAGCGTCGGTAGCTGCCTGATCTTTTCCCTGTGAGGCGAGAAATGAAACTTCTGACGAAGTGATGGAATAGTTTGGTTCGGCTGCATAATCTTCGCGCCTGAAATGATTGTAAATCTCCACCAACCCAGCGTGCGACAAACATTCTTCATATGATATCTTGCCGCGAAAACTTCCACCCTCTCCCAAATACCTGTATTGTTCACTTGTTTCCGCTGCCATTGACTGGTGCCCCCCTTCTGAACTTATTATGTATGGGAGACCCGCCATCTCCAGTCCCTCAACAAGGCATGCAATTCCTAGCCCTGTACCCGGACCGCAGACCAATGATCTAATTCCAATGTCTTCCCCTGTTCTGACAATGCCAGTTTTTAGTCTTCCGTAAATCGGTTGAAAATCATTTTCTGAAAATCCTGTAGATAACTTGAAAAGAACTCCATATGCGAGAGATTCAAAATCATTTATAATGGTAGATTTTTCATTGTGACCGTGATCTCTTAAAATGGAATTCAACGTTATGCTTTTTACCTCCCAACCTTCCAAATTGGTCGGACGGACAGATTCAGCACCGACGGGGCCAGCAACCCCGACAACAAAATGTTGTATTTTTGAAATTTCGTGCTTGAACTGTGATGCATAAGCCGCGAGCAGATGGTCCATCATTTCATAAAAGTCGTCAAATTCGACTGTCCTAAGGCTTGTGCGAAAGACGAAGTCCTTGGCCCGCTGGTCATAGATGCCCCAGTCCGCGCTTGTACCTCCGAGATCACAGCATAGAAACCTCATGGCCTCTCCTCTTTGCAACGCCCTATCCGCTAACATAGTCGAACATTGGGTCACGTCGCCATACAATATATGTGGCGGTTGACAATGGAAGTGGTGGCCCCCGGCGCGGGGTCGACGTTTCGAACGTTGAGCCCAGTTGGTCTTGAAGTATATGTTTTGTAAAATGCCCCGTCAAAGCATGGCGTGATTTCGTGTCGCGAATAGCAGGCACAATTGATGGTGAACCCATCATGCACATCAATACCGGCTTTCACCTTTGCCGCAAATACTCGCGCCGCAGGCAATCCCGCGCCTTTTGCGCCAGCAAAAGGTGTGGCAGAAAAAATGGCCCGGCACGGGCCGCAATTGCCTCAAGGCCGTTTGCATATTGCCAGCACCAGCCCGGCACGGTAGCCGGGCCTTCATGAACCACCCAGACCGCATCCTGCCCGGCGTTCTTCTGATGATCGGCTTTTGCATCTTCGCGCCGCTCATTGACGTTGCCTCGAAACTGGCGGCCCAGGCCGTGCCGGTGGGGGTGATCGTGCTCGGGCGCGGGCTGGTGCAGGGGGGGCTGATGCTGCCGATGATGCTGGCCATGGGCCTGTCGCTGCGGCTGGCACCCCGGTCGCTCTGGCTGGCGCTCTTGCGCGCGGCGCTCCTGATCATCTCCACCTATTGCTTTGTCGCGGCCGTCCGGGTCATGCCCATCGCCGACGCTCTGGCCATCGTCTTTGTCGAGCCGTTCATCATCCTGCTGATCGGGCGGGCGGTGATGGGCGAACAGGTCGGCGCGCGGCGGCTTGGTGCCTGT
>JBATDH010000282.1:0-4295 GCA_049663365.1 Albidovulum sp.
GCCGGGCGCCCTTTTTATTGAATTGTGATCGAAGGAACCTGCTACCAGAGGGCGACGATCCCCGTTGCCGTGGTGCCGGTGGCATTGATCCCTGTCGCACGGGCAGGCAGAACTGTGCCGCCCTGCACGTTCTCGAACACAACGGTTTGCCCGCCTGCCAGCCGGGCCGAGAGATTGCCGGTCTGGCCGACATAGATCGCGCGTGGCAGAACGGCCAGATCGGTGACGTCATTCGGCGCAATCGCCACGGCATCGCGTGCGGGTGCCGTGAGGCTGGTGGGGTAGTCGGAAAACTTGTCCATGTATCTCTTTCTGATTACCCAAAGCCGATTCGGCGGCGCGGCCCATATCCGGCATTTCGTGCGTCCGTGCGGCTGATCGGTCGGGTGGTTTCATTGTTGAGCGGTCCGGCATCGGCTTATCCGCGCCGGAACGGGCATTTTCCGACCATATAGGCTAAAATCTCTTAAATTGACCGTACGTCATCGGTTTTCGGCCCAAAAGCGCGTTTTTCCGCCTGTTCGGCAAGATAATGCCCAATCTGGTAACGTCACGCCTAAACAAAGGGTATAATTCGCGGATGGGGACACAAGCCAACTACATTCTCGCCCCATTTTCGCCACGATCGGACGCATTGTGCACTACGGGGATACACTCACTGAGTGAAGGAAAATTGTAGATGAAACTGATCCGCTCGCTTTTAGTTGTTGGCATGACTGCCGCTTTTTCGGGTTCCGGGGCAAACGCCACGGACTATTATGTTCAGGCAATCACGCCGGGGCCAGTTCAGGGGACGGCCCTGTTGCCAGTGTCCTTACAGGCGAGCAAGGAAGAAGCGGGGAACGCCAAAGCTGCCCCGGCACCCAGAACGCGGGCATGGTACAAGGCCAGATGGCTAAGGCGGCAGGCGACAGGTGGCGACGATACCGAACCTACGACGCCAACACCAACACCAACACCAACACCGACGCCAACACCGACGCCGACACCGACGCCAACGCCAACACCGACGCCAACGCCAACGCCAACGCCAACACCGACGCCAACGCCAACACCGACGCCAACGCCAACACCGACGCCAACGCCGACACCGACGCCAACGTCAGGCCAGGTATTCAAAAGCATTGGTGCGCTGATTCAGGCGGGCGTGCTTACCGGTGGCGACCGGGTATTCCTGATGGACGGATATCATGGGCCGCTGAAGCTGAATGGGCAGAACTTTACATCGCCAGTGCTTTTTGCGCCGGTTCCGGGGCAGACGGCGCATGTCGATCTGATCAATCTGACCAGTTCGAGCAATCTGGTCTTCAACGGCTTGAAAGTATGGCCGACATCTTCGGCACCCGGCACTTCGCCACTGGTGCGTACCTATATGGGGACCAGCGATATCGTCTTCACCAACCTTGACGTGCGTGGCGAAGCGACGGCAGGGAACTACATGAGCTGGCCACTCACCATGTGGCGCGCCAACAAACGCTCTGGCTTTCAGGTTGACGGCAACCAGATTTCCGTCGTCGGCAACCGGTTGACCGGTGTGCAGATGGGCATCCTGACGCTGGGCAACAACGCTCTGGTCGAGAAGAACATCATCGACGGCTTTTCCGGCGACGGAATGCGGGCGCTGGGCGACAACTCGATCGTGCGCGGCAACAAGATCCAGAATTGCTTCAAGATCGACGCCAACCATGATGATGGCTTCCAGTCCTTCTCGCGTTCTGCTGCTGGCAAGTCGGGCCAGGGTGTCGTCATGAACCTGACGCTCGAAGACAACAAGATATTTGAATGGGCGTCCTCCACGACCAACCCGCTGCGCTGCAAGTTGCAGGGGATCGGGATGTTCGACGGCATGTATGATGGGGTCACGATCCGCAATAACGTGATTTCGGTCTCGGCCTATCACGGCATCTCGATCGCTGGTGCCCTGAACACGGTGATCACCAACAACACCGTGATCAATGCCAGCGGCGTCGCGGCCAACTACCCGTGGATCAAGATCAATGCCCACAAGAACGGCACACCGCCGAAGAACGTATTGGTCGCCAACAACCTCGTCAGTTCGATGAAAGTGTTCAACAACACCAACAACAACGTGGTCGAGGTGAGCAACATGGTGGTCAAGAACGCCTCGGCCGAGTTCACCTCGCTGGCCACGCAGGACTTTACCCTGAAGCCGACCGCCAAGGCCGCCAATAGCGCAAGCCCCAACTACGCCCCACCCTTCGACATCATGGGTGTGGCGCGGCCAAGGGGAAGCGCCCCGGATATGGGTGCCTACGAAAGCCAGTAGGTGGCGGCTGCCGAACCGCAAAATACATTCACTCCGCCGGGATTGACCCCGGCGGAGTTTTTCGCTGCGCAAAAGCTGTGTGCCCGAATTCAGAGCCATCCGCCTGTTGCAAGACAGTCTGTCATGTCAAACCGGTCGACCCAGCGCCTGGCGGATCATCCACCAGCTTCGCAGCACGCGCAGGTGGACAAGCGTTGCTATCCCTTTCAAGCGCTCTGCCATTCCGTTCAGTTTGGCGCTGCCCAGCAGCTTGGGGATATGCACCGGTATGCTGGCGAGCATTACCAACGCACGCAGGAACCAGAGAGCATTGCCTGCCCATCCGGCATGTCCGGCGCGGTGGAGTTGATACATCTCTTGGGCGATCCGTCGCCACTTGCGTTCCAGCGCGCCCCAGTCTGACCGGGTCGGGTGGCCGACGCGCATGGTTTCGTCCAATGTCAGGGTGAAACCCTTTGCCGTCGCCCTTTGGCACCATTCGGCATCTTCCGACACGCCATCGATGAAATCGCCGACAGCGGTAAAAACATCCCGCGTCGTCACCAGGTTGGCGGTGACGGAAAACCTCTTCCTTTCGATGTAGTCCTTGTAATTGAAGGCAAAAACCGTCTCGAACGCCTGTGCGCCGGTGCGTGGTGGTGGGGTTTCGTCAAAGACGTCAATCGCGCCGCCGACAATATCGGCCCCGTCAGAAGCACGTTTGGCGGCGGTTAACCATCCCGGTACGGGCAAGCAATCTGCGTCGAGAAAGATAAGCCCAGCGGCTGTGCTTTCGCTCACGCCACGATTGCGCGCCAACGCAGCGCCCTTGTTAGGTTCGGCGACAAAAACCACCATGGGGAAATTTTCCCGCACGGGATCCAGCGGCTGGGTCGATCCGTTGTCGACAACCAGAATCTCAACCCCCGTCACGTCCTCACTGAACACCGCCGCCAGACAGCGCGCGAGCCGTTCAACATCGTTGTAATGGGGAATGATCACGGCATGGGTGGGTGGCATGACTAAGCTGATTCTTTCCAGGCAGGTCTTTTCGCGGACCGCTTGCGCTAACTACGCCCTACAGGGCTTTTGGGCGAAAATACACTGCCGCGAGCAAAGCACGAAATAGAAACAAACTGTTTTCATTTTCGTTACATTTTCCGGTTCAACATGGGCTGACAGGCTTCTTTCGGCACCAATAAGGGCAAAACTGTCTGGAAGTGGCCCGGTGCGAAACAAGAAATACAACTCAAAGTAGAAAATACTGTGTTTTTTGGGCCAAACCGCAAAATAATGGCATCAATGTGTTCCTTTCCCGGCCAGATATGGTACAAAGGATCAGTGGGGGACGATACGACTTCTTGGAGGGGTAATAATGATTAAGAATTGGGGTAAGGGCGCGATCGCCGCGGCGGCTATTACAGCAGCCTCGGCCGCAAATGCCTATGTAATAGATTTCACGTCCGCCTCGACGGGCACCTCTGGCAGTCTGTTCCAGGGCGCTGTGAACTGGACATTGACCTCGAGTGGCGTTTTGAACAACAGCCAGCTTTTCGACGGCAATTCGGCACCCAGCGGAACCGGTCTCGCATTCGAGCGTGACGGTATCGGTGTTGGCGCAAATGACGACGAAATCACGACAACGGCGCGGTCGCAGGAGTGGATCGACATCACGTTCGATGTGCCGGTGCTGGTCAACGCGATCTATTTCCTGGATCTGTTCGTCGACCGCAACGGTCAGAATCTTGAAGTCGGTCAGGCCTCGATCAATGGCGGTTCGCCGCTGATCACGCTGGCCGCAACAGATGTCGCCCGGTCCGGTGCTGCCGGTTTCGTCGGCGCGATGTTTGAGCCGGTCTATGCCACGGTGATCCGCTTCACGGTTCTCAGCGGCAATGACGGCCTTGGTTTTGCCGATGGCGCGCTGGCAGGTATCGGTATCGCTCCGATCCCGGTCCCGGCGGCTGGTGCAATGCTTCTGGGTGGTCTTGGCGGTCTGGCAGCGCTGCGTCGGCGCCGCAAGAAAACC
>JBATDH010000283.1:0-7851 GCA_049663365.1 Albidovulum sp.
CGATCACATCAATTGCCCGGACCAGACGCTTGTTTCGCTTGCCAAAACCGCCTGGGACGAGGCGCTGGAACTGGGTCAAAAGAAGGGCTACCGCAATGCGCAGGCCACGGTCATCGCCCCCACCGGCACCATCGGGCTGGTGATGGATTGCGACACAACCGGGATCGAGCCGGACTTTGCGCTGGTCAAGTTCAAGAAGCTGGCGGGCGGCGGTTACTTCAAGATCATCAACCGCTCGGTTCCCGCAGCACTTGAGACGCTTGGCTACGGTTCGGCCGAGATCGAGGAAATCATCGCCCATGCCGTTGGACATGCCAGCATCGGCAATTGCCCCGGCATCAACACCACCTCGCTGATCGGGCACGGCTTTGGTCCGCGCGAATTGGAAAAGATCGAGGCGGCGCTGCCCTCGGCGTTTGACATCCGCTTTGTCTTCAACCAATGGACGCTGGGCGAGGAATTCTGCACCCAGACCCTGGGTATCCCGGCGGAAAAGCTGAATGACCCGACTTTCGATATCCTGCGTCACCTCGGCTTCACCCGCAAACAGATCGACGCGGCCAACAACCACGTCTGCGGCACCATGACGCTGGAAGGCGCGCCGCATCTGAAGGCCGAACATTATCCGGTCTTTGACTGCGCCAATGCCTGCGGCAAGACCGGCAAGCGGTTCCTGTCGGTCGACAGCCATATTCACATGATGGCGGCGGCGCAAAGCTTCATTTCTGGCGCGATTTCCAAGACCATCAACATGCCCAACAATGCCAGTATCGACGAAACCCTGGCGGCGTATGAGCTGAGCTGGTCGCTGGGCATCAAGGCCAACGCGCTTTACCGCGACGGATCGAAGCTGAGCCAGCCGCTCGCCTCGGCGCTGATCGAGGATGATGACGAGGCCGAGGAAATTCTCGCAAACGGCTCTTTGCAGGAAAAGGCCGCCGTGCTGGCCGAAAAGATCATCGAGAAGGTCATCGTCAAGGAAATCGTCCGGTCGCATCGCGAAAAGCTGCCCGAACGGCGCAAGGGCTATACCCAAAAGGCCATCGTCGGGGGCCACAAGGTTTACCTGCGCACCGGTGAATACAAGGACGGGCAACTGGGCGAAATTTTCATCGACATGCACAAGGAAGGGGCGGGGTTCCGTGCGATGATGAACAATTTCGCCATCGCGGTGTCGGTTGGTCTGCAATATGGTGTGCCGCTTGAAGAATTCGTCGAGGCCTTCACCTTCACCAAGTTTGAACCGGCGGGCATGGTGCAGGGCAACGAGACCATCAAGCAGGCGACCTCGATCCTTGACTATATCTTCCGCGAACTGGCGGTCTCATATCTCGACCGGACCGATCTGGCGCATGTGCAACCTTTGGGGGCGTCCTTCGATGACCTTGGCGGCGGGTCGGATGAAGGTCAGACCAATGTCGCGGATGTGTCGGAACTGGCGGCGTCAAAGTCGCTGGAAATGCTCAAACACGTGTCTTCGACCGGCTATCTGCGCAAACGTCTGCCGCAAGACCTGGTGGTCCTGCAAGGCGGTATGGGGGCCACCGCCTTTGCCAGGGCAGGCGATCCGGTTCAGGCGCTGAACACGCTGGTGCCGGAAACCGCGCTTTTCGCCAGCGGCGGATCGACGGCCATCGCCAGCGGCACCGTCGGGCTTGACCGTCGCACCAAGGCCAGGATGCAGGGCTATGAGGGCGATCCTTGCGGCGAATGCGGCAATTACACACTGGTGCGCAACGGCACATGTATGAAGTGCAACACCTGTGGTGGGACCAGCGGGTGTAGCTGATGGCAGGAGATGTGTGGATAGAGGGGAAACACAAGGTTCCGAGAATACGCGAGCTTCCACCGCGCATATCGACAATACAGCCGAGGCTCAAGCCAGCGGGGGTCGAAATGGATAAGACCGAATGGTGCGGATGGTGCGCGAAGTTCATCGTCTTCTTAGAGAGAAAGCAAACTACATGTCCCCGTTGCGGACTTCGTTTTGCAGGTGAAAACCGGTCACCCCGGTGACCAGTTCCGGGGCGGGTGCGCTCGCCCCCGACGACGTTCAGGCCGCAGGCAGAAAACCGAGCGGTATAAATAGTGAGCCTGAACGGCGAACCTTGGGGGGCATCGTGCCCCCCTTTTTCTTTTCTCGGCAAGGATTGGCGCAGCTTCGGTCGGGTTTTGGGCGCTTTGCCGCGGCTGCAGGGGAGCTTGACGACATCCCCTTGAACGGACCCCCGGAACCGCCCAAATAGATGTCGGTGGAACGATTTTCACCGAATCGGGGCAATGCCCTATTTAACGGAGTATAAGTAAAATGAATAAGCTGGTTCTGGCCCTTAGCGCCGTCGCCGCAATGGCGGCCGTTCAAGCCAACGCGCAAACCGTCGTGACCGATACGGATGGCAACGGCACCTATTCACTGGAAGAGCTGACAGCGGCCTATCCCGACATGAACGCGGCTGCGTTTTCGGCGATGGACGCCAATGGCGACGGTGCCATTGATGCGGACGAATTGCAGGCCGCTATCGAAGCGGGCACCTTGCCCGGCTGATAGCGCCGCCCAACAGGTTTGTCATGGCCCCGGAACGATACGTTCCGGGGCCATTTGTATTGAAAGGGTCGGTTCAGCCGCCGCGTGACAGGGCCGCAACCCCGGTCCGGGCCACATCGATCAGCCCCAGCGGACGCATCAGATCGGCAAAGGCGTCGATTTTCTCTGGCGTGCCGGTGATTTCAAAGACGAAGCTTTCCAAAGTCGAATCCACCACATTGGCGCGGAAGATGTCGGCCAGCCGCAGCGCCTCGACCCGCTTGTCGCCGGTGCCCGATACCTTGAACAGCGACAGTTCGCGTTCGACTGAGGGGCCTTCGACCGTCAGATCATTGACCTTGTGGACCGGTACCAGCCGACCGAGTTGCGCCTTGATCTGTTCGATCACCGCGCGGGTGCCACGGGTGACGACGGTGATCCGGCTCAGATGCCCCTTGTGGTCCACCTCGGCGACGGTCAGGCTTTCGATATTGTAGCCGCGCCCGGCAAAAAGCCCGATCACGCGGGCCAGAACACCGGCCTCGTTATCGACCAGAACCGCCAGGGTGTGGGTTTCGATAATCTCAAGATTAGGGTCGCGCAGGTCATAGGCGGAATGACTGGTTGCGCCTTTTTTCAGATTGAGTGCAGACATTTACCGGCCTTTCCTAAACCAACACCGCGCCCTTGGAACCGATGGCATCCCCAACCCCCGCGTCCCCCAGCAACATCTCGTTATGGGGCTTGCCCGACGGGATCATCGGATAGCAGTTTTCGTGTTTTTCCACCAGGCAGTCAAAAATCACCGGCCCGTCATAGTCGAGCATTTCCATGATCGCATCATCGAGATGCCTGGGATCGGTGCAGCGGATACCCTTGCAACCGAACGCCTCGGCCAGTTTGACGAAATCCGGGAGCGATTCCGACCAGCTTTGTGAATAGCGTTCGCCGTGCAGCAACTGCTGCCACTGGCGCACCATACCCAGTCGTTCGTTGTTGAGGATGAATTGCTTGACCGGCGCGCGGAACTGAATCGCCGTGCCCATTTCCTGCATGTTCATCAGCCAGCTTGCCTCGCCCGCGACATTGATGACCAAGGCGTCAGGATGGGCCATCTGCACGCCGATCGAGGCGGGCAGTCCATATCCCATCGTGCCAAGGCCGCCCGAAGTCATCCAGCGATTGGGGTCGTCAAAGGTCAGGTACTGCGCCGCCCACATCTGATGCTGACCGACTTCGGTGGTGATGTAGCGGTCGCGCCCTTTGGTCAGCGCCTCCAGCCGCTCCAACGCATATTGCGGTTTAATAACCTTGTTTGAGCCTTTGTAATTCAAGCATTTTTTTAGCTTCCATTGTTCGATCTGGCCCCACCACTTGGCCAGCCCGGCCTTATGGGTCTTGGCGCCGCGTGCCTCCCAGACCGCCAGCAGATCGGCCAGCACATTGGCAACGTCGCCGACGATGGGAACATCGACATGAATGACCTTGTTGATCGAGGATGGATCAATGTCGATATGGGCCTTTTTCGATTTCGGGCTGAAATCGGCAATCCGTCCAGTGATCCGGTCGTCAAAACGCGCGCCGACATTGATCATCAGATCACAGCCATGCATGGCCAGATTGGCCTCGTATAGCCCGTGCATCCCCAACATGCCGATCCAGTTCTTGCCCGATGCCGGATAGGCCCCAAGCCCCATCAGGGTAGAGGTCACGGGAAAGCCGGTCTTTTCGGCCAGTTCCCGCAGCAGGCGGCTCGCCTCGGGGCCGGAATTGATCACACCGCCGCCGGTGTAGAACACCGGGCGTTGGGCCTTTTCGATCATCTCGGCCAGGGCCTCGATGGCGGCGGGGTCGCCTTTGACCGTCGGTTGATAATGCGATGCCTTGGCGGATCCCGGCGATGAATAGGCACCGGTGGCGAATTGCACATCCTTCGGAATGTCGACCAGAACCGGGCCGGGGCGACCGCTTGTCGCCACATGAAAGGCCTGATGCAGGGTGTCGGCCAGCCTGTCGGTTTCCTTGACCAGCCAGTTATGTTTGGTGCAGGGGCGGGTGATGCCGACGGTATCGGCCTCTTGAAACCCGTCGGTGCCGATCATGAAGGTCGGCACCTGTCCGGTCAGAACCACCAGCGGAATGGAATCCATCAGCGCGTCGGTCAGCCCGGTCACCGCATTGGTGGCCCCCGGTCCGGATGTGACCAGCACGACGCCGGGTTTTCCGGTCGAGCGGGCATAGCCTTCGGCCATATGCACCGCACCTTGTTCATGGCGCACGATGACGTGGCGGATATCGTTTTGCAGAAAAATCTCGTCATAGATGGGCAGCACTGCGCCGCCCGGATAGCCAAAGACCACATCGACGCCCTGATCCTTCAGCGCCTCCACCACCATCCTCGCTCCGGTCATTTGCCGTGACATTCTGAAACTTTCTCCAACCATCTCGCCCGTGATTTGCAACAAAAAGCCCCCGAGGGCAATCGGGGGCGCATGGGAACCATCGTGGTCCGCCGTTACCGGCCCATACACCAACGCCTTCCTGATACGCGCATCGCAGACATATCCCGCGGTCCTTTCGCTGCTGTGCGGCGCAGATTATGCGGCAGTAAAAGGGGCGTCAACCGCGAAAATACGCAATAATATGTCGCCGGGTGTATTTTTTTGAATGTTTTCTTTCGCATGAGACGGATGTTTGCGAAATATTCGCGAAATTGAACGATCACCCATGGCCGATATAGGCAAGATACCCGGCATAGGAAATCAACAGGGCACCGCCCGCCGCGCGCCCGGCACGGCCCACAATGGCCAGCGCCAGCATCGCCAGGGCCGCCGCCGTCGCAAACCGAATGTCAAGGGCGGCAAATCTGGGGTCGACCGGAATCGGCGTCACCAGAGCGGTGACCCCCAAAATGCCCAGAATGTTGAATATGCATGACCCGAGGATGTTGCCGACCGCGATATCCGAATGCCCCCTCACCGCTGCCATCACCGAAGTCGCGAGTTCGGGCAGCGACGTGCCGATGGCCACGATGGTCAGGCCGATCACGGCCTCGGAGACACCAAATGTGCGGGCGATATCGGTGGAACTGTCCACCAGCAACCGCGCCCCGATGACCAGTACCAGCAAGCCGCCCAGCGTATAGGCCGTACTTTGCCAAAGGGGGATGAGGCTGGAATGCGCAGCCTCTGGTGGTGCGGACCCGGCAGACCGTCGGAGGCTGGTCCAAAGGAAAACCGCAAGAAACGCGACCAGCAGCAGGCCCTGCCACCGCGCCACTTCGGCACCATAGAGAAATACCCAAAGCACCAATGTCGCCCCGATCGTCACCGTGAACTGGGGCCGCAATTCCCCCAATCGCAGTGGCACGGGTACGATCAGGGCCGATATGCCAAGGATCAGCAGAATATTGGCGATGTTTGACCCGATGACATTGCCGAGGGCCAGATCCGGCGCGCCTGCCATGGCCGCCTGAAGCGAGACCAGCAATTCAGGCGCAGAGGTTCCAAACCCGACAATCGTCGCCCCGATGACGACCGCCGGCACATGAAACCGCCGCGCCACATTCACCGCGCCCTTAACAAGAAATTCGCCCCCGAGGAACAGGCCGACAAGCCCCAACAAAAACAACAGGTAAGTCAAACCGATCTCCCTTTGGGCCTGTGACGCTCAAAATCGGTATGACGGGCGAGAATACAAGGGGGCGACAAGATGGCACCTTCACAAGAGGCAAAAAGGCACCGTTCAGCCGTGCGCGTGTCGTCAGTGAAACCTGATTTTCTATTGATGTCGGCTGGATAAAGCGGTTTGTCTTCAATCTGTATCAGAATGAAGACAGGCGAAGACAATATAAACTGCATTTCGCCTTTTATCTGCGACCCGCATCAAAGGCAAAACGCGGGAATGCGTAATATTCACGCAACAAGAGGATGGCACAATGAAACCTATCGCCCCGAATGATCGTCTGGTCGCCAATATCCATGAGGCCGCTTTCACACCTTTCGTCTACCCGGACGGCGAGGCACTGGGGGATGGTGTTTTGCAACTTGACGCGGGGCTTCCGACCGGTGTGGGTTTTCATGTCTACAAGATGCCGGCAGGCATGACCACGCGCGCCCATCGCCACAATGGGCATGAACAATTCCTGATCCTTGAGGGCGAGCTGCACGAAAGCGACGGCACGGTTTTCAAAAAGGGCGATCTGGTGTTTTACCGGGATGGCACCGAACACCATTCATTTACGCCCGACGGCTGTCTGCTTGCGGTACATATTGCCGGACCGGAAATCGGCGTCGACTGACGCGGCGGAGAGTTGACTGGTCCCTGACCTGGGACCGACCGGGCTTTCAGCCTTTTACGAGCTGCGTGTCCGGCAGGGTGATTCGGGCCACCTGTTCGGCGATCGGGTCGACGGATAGCGGGTGGGTTTCACTGCTGTGTTCGCCAGGATTGCCGATATCCTGCCACACGCCCTTTTTATAGATTTCCAAGGCCTGGAAACCGGCCTTGTATCCCATCTTCTTGCTGCCGGGCACCCAATAGCCCAAATAGACGTAAGGCAGCCCCGCCTTTCGCGCGATGTCGATGTGATCAAGGATGATATAGGTGCCAAGGCTGTCACCGGCCTTGGACGGATCATAAAAACTGTAGACCATGCTCAGCCCGTCATCGAGCACGTCGGTCAGGCACACCGCGGCGAGCTCGCGCATTGAAGCGCCACCATCCTTGGTGCCGGAATATTCGACAACCCGGCTCTTGACCGGGGTTTCCTCAATCATGGCGGCAAACTCAAACACATCCATATCTGCCATGCCGCCATCGGCATGACGGCTGTCAAGGTAACGTCTGAACAGGGTGTATTGGTCTTCGGTCGCCCAGGGGCTGGTCACGTTGCGGTGCAGATAGGCATTGCGTTTCAACACGCGGCGCTGGCTTTTGTTGGGGGCAAAGTCGGCCACCCGGATACGCGCCGACAGGCAGGCGACGCATTCTGCGCAGGACGGCCGGTAAAGCACATTCTGCGACCGCCGGAACCCCTGCTTGGACAGGGCATCATTGAGCTTGTCGGCATTCTCGCTTTGCAGGGCCGTAAACAACTTCCGCTCTGACCGGCCCTCAAGGTAGGGGCAGGGCTGTGGGGCGGTCACGTAGAATTGCGGCGCAAAGGGCAGGGTGTGGCGCATGGTCAAACGATATCAGCCAGTGATTTCCGGGTCATCTACTGCTGCGACGTTAACAAGCCGAACCCTTTCCGCCAAGTAGCGAGTTTGCATCAGGCAATCTTTGGCCCAATTTGAAAATTTGCGGCGGCCCGGATGGTCCGGGCC
>JBATDH010000284.1:0-5539 GCA_049663365.1 Albidovulum sp.
GTGCGCGAGGCGTTGCAGCGGCTGGAAACCCAGTCGATGCTGGCGCGCGATGGGCGCTCGCTGATCGTGGCGTCGCTCGATCATAACCAACTGGCCGAACTTTACGTCGTGCGGGCTGAACTGGAAGGGCTGGCCGCGCGGCTGGCGGCCAAACACGCTTCTCCCGAAGAGGTGAAGGTTCTGGCAGATATGATCGAGGAAGACCGTGCCAAGGTGGATAATCCGGTGGCCCTGAGCCGGGCCAACCGGCGGTTTCACCGGCAGATTCACCTTGCCTCGCACAACCGCTACCTAGTGCAGCAGCTTGAACTCGTTCACCGCTCGATGGCGCTGCTGGCCACGACCTCGCTGGCCGCCGAAGGGCGCGGGTCGGTGGCGCTGGCCGAACATCTGGCTATCGTGAAGGCGATTGAGGCGGGTGATGGGGCGGCGGCACAGCAGGCGCTGCGTTCACATATCTCCAAGGCCTTCGAGACACGGCTGAAGCTCGATGCCGGGTCTTCGCGACGTATCGGCGATGGTTGAGCCGAGCGCGCGCGGCAAAGTCGGCACGATCACCAGCGCAGGCAGTGACAGACGGCGCGTTTGGGTGACAAGCTGACCGTCAGAGTGTTCAGGCCCTGAAACCGGCAAGATCCGGGGAACAGACACCAACGGCACCCAAACCGGATTGGTCAGGATCAGCGTCGGCAAGGCCACTGCACGGGGTTGGCCGGTTTCGATGATGCCATGCATGGTCTTGTCCCAGTAAAAGGGTTTGACCACCCATTCATAGGCGGCCTTGTAGGCCGCCAGCGTCGCCAGCGGGAAGTAGATCAACAGGCTTGGCACCCATTTCATCAGATGCCGGTGGCCCGGCCCACGCACACCCCAGGCACCAAGGGTGATGTTGACCAACTCCATTGCTACAAAGGCGCTGGCCAGCGCGGTTACGGCCCATGGCGCAAGGTAGGCCCCCAACGGATGCGGCAGGTCGAACAGCAACAGCCAGAATGACCACAGGACCGGGGCCAGCAGGAATTGCGCCAGGGTGCCGATGAAAAACACCTGCACACCGATGAACCGCCGCGCCCCGAGTTCGCGCCAAAGCCGGACGGGATCGCGCATATGGGTGGCCCAGGTCATGGCGAAACCCTTGAGCCAGCGTGACCGCTGCTTGACCCAAGGCAAGGGGCGGCAATTCGGTTCTTCCTCGGTCACGGTGTCGATCATGTCGGTGCGGTAACCGGCCCGCGCCAGCCTGACCCCCAGATCGGCATCTTCGGTGACGTTATGGGCATCCCAGCGCCCGAGTTTTTCCAGTGCCGCCCGCCGGAAGAAAAGCGTTGTTCCACCCAGCGGCAGCACCAGACCCATCTTGGCAAACCCCGGCAGTATCACCCGAAAAAGTGCTGCATATTCAATGGTGAAGCAGCGCGACAGCCAATTGTAGCGGGCGTTGTAATAGTCGAGAATGCCTTGTAGGCAGGCCACCTCGGGGCCAGAGTTGTGGAACTGGCGCACGACCTTGTGGATCTGGTCGCTGGCCGGGGCATCTTCGGCATCCCAGACGCCGATGATGGCACCGCGGGCAAAGTCGAGCGCGTAGTTGAGCGCGCGTGGTTTTGTCCTGATCGGGCCGTCGGGCACCGTGATGATCCGTATCCAGCGGGGCAGGCGGACGCGGGTCAGGGCATCTCTGGTCTGGTGATCTGTTTCCTCAATGACCAAGAGCACATCGAACAGCTCCTTGGGATAGCTGATCTTGCCCAACCGTTCGACCAGACGATGGGCAATGTCGGTTTCGTGGAAAAGCGGCACCAGAACCGAAACCACCGGCAGACGGGCGGGCAGCGGCAAGACCTGTCCGGTGCCTTTGCCTTTTGATCCTAGCAGACTGACGAAAGCCATGAATTTCAAGGCAGTGAAAAGCAAAAGCGATGTAACGGCAAAGGCTGAAATCGCCGCAAATGCCAGCATCGGCCAAAGCAACAGACCAAGCAAAACCCCGGCCAGCAGCAGGTAGGCGGCACCCCTTGACCGTCGCGCGCCCTGCCGCCGACAGCTTTGATCCGCAGGAACCCGTGTTTCCGCGAGGCGGGCCAGATGGGTTTCCCGCGCAGCGATCAAGGCGGCATGGATATCGTGTTCGGGGGCCAACGCCATTGCCACCGGGCCGAAATCTGCGGGGAGACGGGTGCAAAGATCGGCAAACGATTCGGGGTATGCGGTAGCAATAACCGTGGCTCCACCGATGCGCCGACAGGGCAGCGCCAATTCGCGGAGGCAAAATTCGACGCCAAGCCGGTCGAGCAGGCGGGTATCCGGCGGTTCGGCTACAAGATCGACAGGTTTGGCCGACCATTGCTGCGCCAGCGCTGCCATGAGGTCGGCATCGGTGACCCAGCCATGGGTCAGCAGGATATCGCCAAGGGGCACATCTTCGCGGTCCCGCAGGGCGGCGGCCTTGAGCATATTGCCCGGATCGACCGCCCGCATATCAAGGAGTATCTGCCCCAGCGGCAGCTGAACCGGGTGGTCGTGCCCGCGCTTTGCGCCCTTGGCGGGCAACCGCAAGGCCTGCGCCGCCTTTTCAGAGGGTTTCACTGAGATACGACGGGAAAAGGCAATTTTAGGCGACATTGGCAACTCACCACAGCTTTCACGCCAAGGTCAGCCAATCAGAGTTAATGGGCGGTTAAGGAAACCGATGTCCATGGCAAATTTTCGGAAAACTCACCGCGTTTGCCGCCCGATCGCCCCTCAAGCGTTTCGGCGATCTCGCATCGCATCGGCAAAACGGGTGAACAGATAAAAGCTGTCTTGCGGCCCGGGGCTGGCTTCGGGGTGGTGCTGGACCGAAAAGACCGGTTTTCCCGCCAGCCGGATACCGCAATTGGAACCGTCAAAAAGGCTCACATGGGTTTCGACCACACCGTCGGGCAGGGTCTGGGCATCGACAGCAAAGCCGTGGTTCATCGAGGTGATCTCGACCTTGCCGGTCTCGACCTCCTTGACCGGGTGATTGGCGCCGTGATGGCCGTGATTCATCTTGATGGTCTTGGCCCCGAGTGCGAGAGCCAGCATCTGATGGCCGAGGCAGATGCCGAAAACCGGAACATCGCGGGCCAGAACCCCCTTGATCATCGGCACCGCATAGGCACCAGTCGCCGCCGGATCGCCTGGGCCATTGGACAGAAACACGCCTTCGGGGCTCAAGGCCAGCACGTCATCGGCGCTGGCGGTGGCAGGCAGGACCGTGACATCGCAACCCGCCGAGGCCAGACAGCGCAGGATGTTGCGCTTGGCACCGTAATCAATCGCCACCACGCGGAATCCGTCGCCCTGACGTTTGCCAAAGCCTTCCGGCCAGGCCCAGCGGGTTTCATCCCAGCGGTAGCTTTGGGTGCAACTGACATCGCGGGCCAGATCAAGCCCAACCAATCCCGACCAGGCGCGGGCCTTGGCAACCAGTGCCGCCACATCGAAATTGCCATCACGGTCATGCGACAAGGCGACATGCGGCGCGCCCTGCTGCCGGATCGCGCGGGTCAACCGCCTGGTATCGAGCCCGCCGATGCCGATGCGGCCCTTGCGTTCCAGCCAGGTGGTCAAATCGTCAACCGCGCGCCAGTTCGACTGCGCGGTAGGATCCCATTTCACCACCATGCCCGCAGCGACAGGATCGGCGGTTTCCTCGTCTTGGGGGGTGACGCCGGTATTGCCGATATGGGGGAAGGTGAAGGTCACAACCTGTCCGGCATAGGACGGGTCTGTCATGATTTCCTGATAGCCGGTCATGGCGGTATTGAAACACAGCTCGGCAACCGTTGTGCCGGTAGCGCCAAAGCCCTGACCGTAAAACACAGTGCCATCCGCCAGCGCTAGACAGGCCGTCGGCCGACCTGCCGGACCTTCGTCACTATCGGGCGAAACCTTGAGGCTGGTGGACATGCTGCGACTCCCCGCCGGTCAAATCTTGCGGAACCTAAAGGCGGTGCGGGGCAGGGTCAAGGGCCAAGCGTGATTCGGCTTACGTAATAAAATCAGAATGTTAGGCAACATATCACCTGTTGTGCCCGGCTTTCCTTGCGGGTAGAGTGAACCCTTCGGAACCTCATGGGGATGGGAGACCCGATGGAAATGCGAGATCGGATTACAGCGGCGCTCAAGGATGCGATGAAATCCAGAGACGCCGAAAGGCTGTCGACGTTGCGGTTGATCAATGCCGCGATCAAGGATCGCGACATCGCCTTGCGCGGCGAAGGTGGCGATACCACGGTTGGCGATGCCGAGGTGCTGACGATTCTGGGCCGCATGGTCAAACAGCGCCATGAGAGCGCACGCGCCTATGAAGAGGGCGGACGGCTTGAGCTGGCGGAAAAAGAACTGGCCGAAGTCAAGGTGATCGAGGAATACCTGCCACGTCAGCTATCGGCTGATGAGGTCGATGCCGCGATTGCCGAAGCGATCGCCGAAGTCGGTGCCAGTTCGATCCGCGACATGGGCAAGGTGATGGGGGCTCTCAAGGCCAGATTTACCGGTCAAATGGATTTCGGATCGGTCGGGCCGATGGTGAAGGACCGGCTAGGCTGACACCCGCTTTACTTGATCAGAACGGCCCATAGGCGGCGCGGGCCTGTGCATAGGACAGCAATTTTCGTTCGCGTTCGTCCCAAAGCTGCAGCTTTACGCAGGCAAAGCTTTGCACCAGTGTCATGCGCTGGAAATCCACCAGTTCGGCATGGTCACGCAAAACTTCGGTCAGGCGATAAAAGGGGATGCGGCTGTAAAGATGATGGACGTGGTGAATGCCGATATTGGCAGTAAACCAGCGCAGCACAGCGGGCAGGTCATAGTGGGAACTGCCATGCAGTGCCGCGTCATGCAGTTGCCAGTCGTCATTCTGATCCCATTGCGTGTCTTCAAACTGATGCTGGACGTAAAACAGCCAGACGCCGATTGACGCGGCCACGATCGAGGTTGGCACGAAAACCAGAAGCAAGGGCATCAGGCCACCGAAATAGATGATCACGGTCAGTGCGGCGGCGATGGCGGCATTGGTGGCCATGGCACTTGTCCAGTATTTGAAGCTGTTCAGCAGCCCGAGCGGGATGCGGTTTTGCAGAAAGAACAGATAGGTGGGCCCGAGACCGAAAAGAACGAAGGGATGGCGATAGATGCGGTAGTGGAATTTCCACAAGGGGGAAAGTTTCTGGTATTCGGCAACCGTCAGTGTATGCACATCGCCCATACCGCGTTTATCGAGATTGCCCGCGCTGGAATGGTGGATCGAGTGGGTGCGCCGCCAGACATCATAGGGCGTGAGCGTCAACACCCCGAGGAAACGACCGACCCAATCGCTGACATGGCGGTTGCCGAAAAACGCGCCGTGGCCGCAATCATGCTGGATAGCAAAGATACGCACCAGAAAGGCACCGTTCACCACCGCGATGGCAAAACCAAGCAGGTAGCTGAACGATAGCGCCCACCAGGCCAGCGCCCAAAGCGACAGGAAGGGTATCAGGCTGACGGACAGTTCGAAAATACTGCGCCATGC
>JBATDH010000285.1:0-9561 GCA_049663365.1 Albidovulum sp.
TCATTGGTGCCGAGAGTATCGACAATGAAACCCTGATGCAGCTTCGGAACTACGCGCTCGAACCAGAGGTGAAGGTTTGGGGTATCGGCCGGTTTGCCGATATTCAGACCCTGGCCGGATCACGGGCAAAAATTGCCTATGCCCTTGGTCGCGAGCCGCAAATGCTTGACCTTTCGGACATTGAAGTCAAACCCCTGATTGATTTCTCTATTTCGCCGCTTCTTGCCGTGCCTTCGGCTGAACGGGAGGTATCCGCTGCGCCACAGCTTTTCATGTTTTTGCCAGCGGAACTGATCGATGAACCGATGACGCTGCCAGTCCTCAGCGCGATGGATCAACTTGCGGGCTTTCGCCTGAATTTGATCGTGACCGGCAAGTGCAAGGAACAGATACGTGCAACGCGCTATGGGCACCTTTCGGTTTTCAGTTACACAGAAATGTCGGCAACGGCATTTGCGGATATGGCTGATATCGTTGCGTTTTTTGGTGAAAGCCTGCCCGGCGAAAAGATGGCGGTGCTGGCCCTTGACATGATGCGGTCATCCAAGGTGGTGATCGACGGGACCGGTGCCGCCGCTTTTGTGGCGCGTGGGGCACCGGCCCTGCGCGGACCGCAGGATTTGGCCGCCCTTCCGAATTACCTTGATCGAACGGTCCTGGTGAATCGCGCTGAAATAGGCCGCCAGACGGGCACCAGCGCGTGGTTGAAAAACCATGCGATCGAAAGACTTGAAAAGGCATTGGGCCTGACGCCACCGGATGTCGGCACTCTGCCGAAACGGGCCGCCAAAACGCTGTTTATCCCGACCAATGGCAACGGTCTTGGCCACGCTCAACGCTGTACACTGATTGCCGCGGCTATGGAAAACCCCGGCAACGGTGTCTTTGCCGCATTCCCCAGTTGTGTTCCTTTGGTGACCAGCAAGGGCTTTGCGACCATGCCCTTGGTACAACGAAGCGACGAGCACCCGGAAGAGTACGCCAATGACCTGCTGAACTATTTGCGCCTGCGACGTTCCGTGCACCCCGGCGATGTTCTGGTTTTTGATGGCGGTTATGTTTTTGACTCCATATATCGCACCATCATGGAAAAGGGGCTGACAGCCTTTTGGATACGCCGCGGATTGTGGCAGCCGGGGCAAATGAACCCGGTGTCGCTGGACCGGGAAAAAGCGTTTCGTAAGGTGATTGTGCCAAGCGAGGCATTTGGCGAGCTGAATGCGGCACCGGGTCTGGGCCCCAACATTCATCATGTCGGCCCCATCGTTCAGCAGCACCCGGAAAAAAGCCAAGACACTGCGGGCCTGAGAGACCGGCTAAAATCTCATCTGGGCGTTGAATTTGATGAATTGGTGGTAACGATGCTTGGTGGCGGCGTTGCTGCGGATCGTTCGGCGCAACTTCAGACGCTTTGCAACCTTTTTGAGCGGCGCAAGAACTGCCTGCACCTGATTGTGGTCTGGCCGGGATCAAAGGTTCACCCCGGTGTTTATGCGTGGCAGAATACCCGTGCGGTGCAGACAAAAAACGCGCTGGCCCTGTGTCAGGCCGCCGATCTGGTGATTTCGGCGGCAGGTTACAATTCATTCCACGAAGTCCTCTATCATGCCATTCCGGCAATCTTCGTGCCGCAGATGGCCGCCTATATGGACGATCAGGAACGGCGGGCATTGGCTGCGTCCGAACGCGGGTTGTCGGCGACGATCCTTGCCAGCGAAATGTTGCTTTTGGAACGTGAAGTGAAGGCATTTCTTGACGGTGGCAAAGCCGACACGATCCGGCACAATTTACAAAAGGCAGTCCTGCCGCAATCTGGAAATTCCGCTGCCGCACAGTTGATTGAGGGGCATGACAATGGATGAAAGATGGCTCGCCGTCTTGTCGAGGATTACCCCGCAGCAGCCCATTGATCTCGAAACCGTGCTTTTGGGTGCCAAAAAAGCGACGGTTTCAAAGCCGGACAGAGAATTTCTTTCGGCAATCCCCCCCGCGCCCGCCCCGTCGGCGACGCTTTGGAGCCGGACCGAAAGTGACCTGTCTTATCTTGGTGTGCGTCTGACGACCCCCCTTGCCGACAGCGCCCAAACCGCGATCCGGCTGGCCTCGGCAGCGCTGGAACGGGGCATCACCCCGATCATTCTGACGACTTTGTCCAATAGCGGCTTTGAACGCTTCGGTTTCAGGGTGGAACGTATCATGGGTGAAAGTGACGAAGAACGTGCGGCCTGCGAAGAAGAGCTGAAACGGTTCTGGAACATGGCCATCGTTGTGGATGCAGCAGAAGTGGCACTGTTGGGTTGAATCCAAGAAACGCGTCAGCCCCGATAAGTGACCCGGCCTCCGCAGATCGTAAGTTTGATGCTCATGTCCGCCACGGCTGCTGGGCCGGTCGCTTCAATATCTCCTGACAGCACGACAATATCAGCAGCCAAACCCGGCCTCAGGGTTCCTGTCACTTCATCGCGGTGGGCCGCCCAGGCTCCACCTGCGGTATAAGCGCGCAAGACTTCCATCAATGGCACCCGCTGATCGGTACAGCCGGGCGCATCATAGGTCGGCCGAGTCAGCGCCGCGCCAATGCCGCGCAGGACCGAAACGTCGGTGACCGGCCAGTCTGAGGCAAAGGCCAAAGGCGCACCAGCCTCGGCCAGGGTCCGGCACAGATAGGAATGTTGCAGCCGGTGCCTGCCGATCACATCAATGGTGGGAAGCAGGGCGAAATCCATCGCCCCCGGCGCATGCGGCGGCTGCAAAGATGCGGTGATACCAAGCTGGCCAAGGCGCGCAATATCGCCGGGGTCGATCATTTCGATATGTTCGATCCGGTGGCGGCTGTCGCGCTTGCCATTGGCTTTTTGCGCCGCCGCGTAACCGTCAATCGTGGTTCTGACCGCACCGTCGCCAATGGCATGAACCGCAATCTGCATCCCCCGACGATCTATTTCTGCCGCGATTTCGTTGAAGCGCGCGGCAGGGAACAGGGGTTCGGAATGGTGCCCCGGCTGACTAGGATACTCATCCAGCCGATAGGCGGTGCCGCTGTCGATGACCCCATCCATAAACATCTTGACGAAATTGCAGGTCAGCCAGTCGTCATCGAAATCGCGGGTCATGGCATCGGCCCGGTCAAGCATCGAAATATTCATATGCGGTTTGAAATGAAACGGCACCTTGACGCGGGCGGTCAAATCGCCAGCCGCCTGAATTTCGCGCAAGAGTTCAAGCGTGTAGCGATTGCCATCCATGTTCACCATCGAGGTGATGCCATGGCGCGCCGCATGTTTCAGCCCGGCGGTGATCTTGGCCCGGTCAGTCGCCCGCTCGGCATCGCTGGGCCAGGTCGCCGGTTCTTCACCCGTGGCAATCCCCAGATTCAACCGCGCCTCACCACCCAGCGCGATGACCGCAGAAAATGCCTCGAATTCGCGCAATTCGCCGGTGGCATGGCCGTCCTCGCCCATCACTACCTCATGGCCGTGGGGCATCTCGGCCCCGTCGAAAAGGCCAGCCGCCTTCAACGCGGCCGTGTTGGCCCAGACCGTGTGGTGATCATGCGCCCCGATGGCAATCGGACGGTCGGCGATGATCGCGTCAAGGTCATGGCGACTCATCGGGTGGTCGAGCATGGCGTAATGCCCGCCTTGCGCCATTAAAAGCGGCTGGTCCGGGCGTGTCGCGGCGAAATCGCGGAACGCACGGGCAAGGTCCGATGCCCCCCCGATATGGCCCAGTTGCAGATGCGCCAGTTCCGCCCCGCCCAGCCCAAGATGCAGATGGCTTTCGACAAAACCCGGCAGCAGTGTGGTACCCTTGCAATCGAAGATTTCAGTCGCTGATCCCGCCAATGGTTCAATGTCAGCCCGTTGACCGACCGCCACTATCCTGCCTTCGGCAATTGCAACCGCCTCTGCGCGCGGTCGGTTCGGATCCATGGTCAGGACGCGGGCATTGGTCAGGATCATGTCGGGGGTCATGGTGGCCTCTTTGATGGAACGGCCCATCTAAACCCGACTGGCAGGTCAAGGGAAAGCGCATTTCGCGACCTGGCCGACGTGCACCGCCAAATAGGATCGGCGACGCCAGAGGCCTCACGCGTCCCCTGATGACGTCAGATCAGCCTTTCGGGATGACTGCCGTTCAGTTGATCAGGCCTGCATGGCGCATCGCCGCGTCTATCTGCGACTTGGTCGTGTCCAACAGTCCGGTCAGCGGCAGACGCACTTCATCGCGGCAGCGGCCAAGTTTCGACACTCCATATTTCGCACCCACAAGACCCGGTTCGACGAATATCGCCTCATGCAGCGGCATCAGCCGATCCTGATATTCCAGCGCCTTGGCCCAGTCACCCGCCGCCATAGCCGCCTGAAACTCGGCGCAAAGCCTTGGGGCCACATTGGCAGTAACGGATATGCAGCCGATCCCGCCATGGGCATTGAAGCCGAGTGCGGTAGCGTCTTCGGCGGAAAACTGGGCGAAATCCTTGCCACAGGTGGCGCGCTGCTTGGAGACGCGGGAAATGTCGGCAGTCGCGTCCTTGACCCCGGCAATGCGCGGCAGTTTCGCCAGCGTTCCCATGGTTTCAGGTGACATATCAACGACCGAACGCGGCGGAATGTTGTAGATGATGATCGGCAGGTTGCAGGCATCGTGTATCGCGGTGAAATGCGCGATCAGCCCGCGCTGTGTGGGTTTGTTGTAATAGGGCGTCACCACCAAGAGCGCATCGGCACCCGCCCGTTCGGCGTGACGGGCAAGGTCAATCGCCTCGGCGGTGTTGTTCGACCCGGCCCCGGCGATTACCGGAACCCGCCCCTTGGCGGCCTTGACCACCTCTTCGACGACAAGGTGATGTTCGGCATGGCTCAGCGTCGGGCTTTCGCCGGTGGTTCCCATAGGCACCAGACCGTTGGTTCCTTCGGCAATATGCCAGTCGACCAGCTTTTTAAGCGTGTCCAGATCCAGTTCGCCGTCCTTGAACGGCGTGACTAGGGCAACGAAAGACCCTTTGAACATGACACGCTCCTTTTTGGGTTGGGGCACCATAGCCCGAACAGAATCGCGCGGAACCTATAGGCAAGTGTTCGCCTTGCCAAGTTTGTGTGTTGCAGCGCGAGGCAGGAACGTTAGGATCGGGCAAAAATAATGAGGCAGTTGCAAAAATCATGTTTAGGCGCACATCATTCGTCTTGTGCCTTGCGGTCATCGCGCTGGCCCACACGCCGGCTCGGGGCGAAAATCCAACCCTTTTGGCCGAAGCCTTGCGCCTTGCCGAGGTCAAAGACTGGCCATCCGCCACGGCCAGGTCCAAGGCCTCCGGTCCGTTGGCGGCGGATATGATCCTGTGGCAACGGCTGCGTGACGGAGAGGGAAGTTTCGCCGAATACAGGGATTTTCTGGCCCGGCACCCGGACTGGCCAGGCCTGCCGCTCTTGCAGGAAAAAGGCGAGGCGTCGCTTGGTGCCGGTGCCGATCCGGCGTCGGTCATCACCTATTTCTCGGGCCTCGCCCCGCAGACCGGGACTGGCAGCGCCGCACTGATCGACGCCTATCTGGGACGTGGTGACACCAAGGCAGCGGCGGCAGAGGCAGCCCGCGCCTGGCGAAATCTGCCGATGACCGATGCCGAGCAGGCCCTGTTTGTCGGCCGCTACGCACCCATGTTGGCCGCACATCATGACGGGCGCACGGCCGCCATGCTGCGCGCCGGGAACATCGCCGATGTACGCCGGATGCTGCCACTCAACAGTGCCTACACCAGGTCGATAGCGGCCGCCCGCGTGGCGCTTCAGGCCAATGAGAAAGGCGTCGATGAGTTGATCGCGTCCTTACCCGAAAAGGCGGCAAATTCCGGGGGTTTGGCCTATGACCGGTTCCGCTGGCGTATCCGAAAGAACCTTTATGACAGCGCCGCCGATCTGCTGCTCGAATGTTCCACCAGCGCGGACAGCCTTGGCGATCCGGATCAATGGGCCGATTGGCGGCGACGGCTGGCGCGCAAGGAAATGCGCGAAGGCGATTCCCTGCGTGCCTATAAAATGGCGTCCCGGCATTTCCTGACCGAAGGTTCCGATTTTGCCGATCTCGAATGGCTTTCGGGCTATATTGCCCTGCGCAAACTCAACGACCCTGCCACGGCGCTGAAGCATTTCCAGCGTTTCGCCAAGGTGGTGAGCGGCCCGATCAGTCTGGCACGGGCCGGGTATTGGCAGGGCAGGGCCTATGAGGCGCTGGGCCGCAAGGCCGACGCGCAGGTGGCCTACGGCGAAGGCGCGCGCTATCAAACTGCGTTTTATGGGCTGCTGTCGGCGGAAAAAGTCGGCCTGCCGCTCAGCCCGGCGATGGTCGGGGGTGAAACTTATCCCAACTGGCGTGGTTCGGCGGTGGCGGCATCGTCGGTCTTTCAGATGGCCCAATTGTTGCAGGCGGCCGGCGACAGGGTGCAGGCCCTGCGGTTCCTGCTGCATCTGGGTGAAAGCCTGTCAGGCGAGGATATCGGGCGGCTGGCTGGTTTGGCGATGGAATGGGGTGACGCCAACACGGCACTGCTGCTGGCCAAGGCAGCCGCCGATAAAGGCGTGGTCTGGCCTGCCGCCTATTTCCCGATGAACGGGATCGAGGCCATGAACCTGCCGGTCGACCCCGAACTGGCCCTGGCGATTGCGCGCCGCGAAAGCGAATTCAACCCTGCCGCCGTGTCAGGCGTCGGCGCGCGTGGTCTGATGCAGGTCATGCCCGGAACGGCCAAACTGATGGCTGCGGAAATTGGTCTGGGCTATGACGGGGGCAAGCTGACCAGTGACTGGCAATACAACGCCAAATTGGGCAGCGCCTATCTGGCCCGGCTGATCGGCGAATTCGGCCCGGCACCGGTTCTGGTTGCCGCCGCTTACAATGCCGGGCCGGGGCGTCCACGGCAATGGATCGCGGATCTGGGCGATCCGCGGTCGAATGCGGTCGATGTGGTCGACTGGATCGAAAACATCCCGTTTCGCGAAACCCAGAACTACATCATGCGGGTGACCGAAAGTCTGCCCATCTACCGCGCCCGGCTGACGGGCAAGACTGGCCCCTTGCGGTTCAGCGAGGAACTGAAAGGCAAGTAGTGCCTGCCAACTTCACGCTGCCGCGGCGGCCTTGCGCGTCCGCCAGAGCGTGAACAGACCGGCGGCGACAACCACCAGCGCCCCGATGACGACATTGGTTTGCAGCGTCTCGCCAAAGATGACGAGGCCCAGTGCAGACGCGAACACCAGTTGCAGATAAGCGAAAGGCTGGATCGCGCTCGCCTCGGCAATCTCATAGGCGCGGATAAGCAGATAATGCGCCGATGCGCCGGTGATGCATAACAGTGCCATCCAGCCGGTATCCGGCCCGCTCATCGGCTCCCAGAACCAGATGCCAACACCGGTCATCGCAACCGCCCCGACAGTGCCGGTCCAAAAAAAGCTGACGGCGGAACTGTCCTTGCGCGCAACATAGCGCGTAAGCAGCCCGTAGAGCGCGAACATGAAAGCCGACAGCAGTGGGATCAGGGCGGCGGGGGAAAAGACCTTGTAGCCGGGTTCAAGAATGATCAGTACTCCGACAAAACCGATGCCGATTGCTGTCCAACGCCGCCAGCCGACCTTTTCACCCAGTATTGGCCCCGAAAGGGCGGCGATCAAAAGCGGGTAACAGGTGAAGACCGCATGACTCTCGATCAGGCCGAGCATCACGAAAGCGGTGACCATGACGCAGATCTCGACCGCCAGCAGCAGCCCGCGGATGATTTGCAGCACCGGATAACCTGTTGCAATCGCAGGCCTGATCCCGCCCGCCTTGCGCATAGCAATGGTCACGACGAAGGCCGCAAAAAACCAATAGCGGATCATCACCACCATATAGACGTTGTATTCGCCCGCCAGATGCCGCGAAATCGCGTCCTGAACCGAAAAGACAAAGGTTGTGGCGATCATCAGCCAGATACCGGCCCGAGTGTTTTGTTCGCTCATGCCAAGGGGTCCAGTATTCCGCGCGACATATGTCGTTTGTGCCCATAGCCCGGCACCCGCTCTACCTGAAAACCTGCCGACCGCAACCCGCGTCGCACATACCCGGCGGCAGAGTAGGTGGCGAATGTGCCGTTTGGCCGGGTATGGCGGGCAACCTCGGCCATAAGGGGTTCTTGCCACAGTTCCGGGTTTTTGGCCGGTGAAAACCCGTCCAGGTACCAGGCATCGGCCTTGCCGCGCCAGACCGGCAGCGTCCGGCGGGCATCGCCGTCGATGATCTCGACCGCGACGGGGCCAAGATCGAAGCGGCGCTGACCCTTGCGCCACGCCGACAGGAGCGGTTCGGTGATGTCGGACAGTTCGGGGAAGGCATCGAGCGCGCGGGCCATGTCCAGCGCGGGCATGGGGTGAGCCTCAAAACTTGTATAATGCAACACGCCGTCAACCTGGGCTGCGGTCCAGGCGAGGATCGTTGCCATCAGGTTCAGACCGGTGCCAAAGCCAAGTTCGGCAATGTGAAATCCACCGCAAAACCGTGCAGGCAAGCCGTTTCCGGCCAGAAAGACGTGCCGGGTTTCGGCCAATCCGTCGGCAAGACTGAAATACGGGTCATCGAAAAGCGATGACACCGGCGTGTTGCCGTCGCGCCATTCAACCCGTTCGCTCTGGTCCTTCATGCCCATCTGCCCTAACCCATAGGCGCGGGACCATGGCGAAAGGGGGCGGCAATGGCAATATCTGGCACGGCTGATGTCACCGTTATCGGTGCCGGGATATTTGGCCTGACCTGCGCGTGGGAATGCCAGCGCCGGGGCGCGCGCGTTCAGGTGATCGAGCGAGAAGCCATCGGCGCGGGATCGTCGGGCGGCATCGTCGGCGCGCTGGCACCGCATGTGCCGGAAAACTGGAATGCCAAAAAGGCCTTTCAACTCGACAGCCTGCTGATGGCCGAAGCGTTTTGGGCGGATGTGACGAACCAGTCACGCCTTGATCCGGGCTATGCGCGGAGCGGGCGGATACAACCCTTGCCTGACGCAGCGGCGGTGGCAATGGCACAGGCGCGCGTCTCAGGGGCCGAAACGTATTGGCAGGGTAGGGCGGTCTGGCGCGTAATTTCCACCCAAGACGACGGCTGGATGCCTGCGGTCGCCAGCGGTTTTTGTATCGAAGACACCCTTTCCGCGCGCCTCCACCCACGGCAGGCCGCAGCGGCGCTGGTGGCGGCCATCCGCGCAAAGGGGGGCGTGGTGGAGGTGGGACTGTCGGAGCCTCCGGCGGAGGTATTTTTAAACAGAAGATATGCCGGTGCAGTGATCTGGGCCACCGGGGTTCAGGGATTGGCGGAGGTGTCTGCCGACCTTGGCAAAGCCGTCGGCGGAGGTGTCAAAGGGCAGGCAGCGCTTCTTGGGTTCGATGCGCGGGACCGGCCACAGATTTTTGCCGATGGGCTCCACATCGTGCCACATGGCGACGGCACGGTCGCGATCGGGTCGACCTCGGAACGCGAGTATGAGACCGCGCAGGGCACGGATACGCGTCTGGACGCTTTGATCGACCGCGCGCGCGCGGT
>JBATDH010000286.1:0-8050 GCA_049663365.1 Albidovulum sp.
CTCAGCTAGGATCAGTCTTCGTGATTCACAATCTCGAAGAATTTCAAGCGACCCGCGTCCGCTGGACGGAGTCCTTCGAAGCCGGGCGCCTCGAGGAGGCTCTGGCCCTCGTCGAAGAGGCCTTCGCTTGGGCCGAGTCGGCGGGAGCGACAGATTGTCGTGATCGGGCGCTGTGCAACCGGGCGGCGATCGCCCTGGAGCTCGGCTGCGGCGCGACTCACATCCCGGCCTTGCGCGAGCTTCTCCTGCGCACTGGCGACCCCGAGAACACCTACCTCGCCGCTTACACCATCGCGCGCCACTACGAGCTGCAGAAGGAGCACCGCAAGGGGCTTTTCTACGCCCAGCTCGCGCGGGACCGCGCCGTATCTCTCGACGGGAACCGTCAGGCTGAGAGCCTGAACTACATCGCCAACTTCCTCGTCGCCGAAAGCCGCTTCGAAGAGGCCATGGCGGTCTATGGCGAAGCGCTCGCCCTGCTGCCCTCGCAGGACTCGCTTCGCGGGGCGGTCATCGGATACAACCTCGGCTATTGCAACGTGCTGACCGGACGCGCCAGAGCAGGCCTGGCGCTCCTCTACAGAAGCTTGCGCTTCCTCCTGCGCAGTGGCTCTGAGGGCCACGCGATGAAGGCGCACCTCGATCTGGCCTTCGCCCTTCTCGAGACCGCGCACGCCCGCCGTGCGGGACGTCATGCCGAGCGCGCTCTCGCCCTCGCCGAGCGGTTCGAGGATGGCGAGGCCAAGAAGAACGCTCTCTATCTGCTCGGTGCGGCCGCGGTCGCCACCGGGGACCGCGTCGGCGCTCGCCGTCACTTCGAACGCCTTCAGCAGGGCTTCTATCCCGAGGCCGACTACCTGCCCGAGCTCCTGCTCCATGTCGACGTTCGCGACCTGGTCAACCTCAAGGCCTGAGCCCTGACTCCTTCGACCATGACGCGCACACTCCCAACCCTGACCCAACTCCTTCGAGGCCTGGCGCTGTCGGCATTCTTCGCCGTGACGCCCGCGTTGGCGACGGCGACCTCGACGCCGGTCGAGCTGGGCAGCGATGGCACGATCTACCGCCTGTGGAGTGGAACGTTTGGAGAGCTCTTCGGACCCGGGAATACCTCGGTCCCAGCCGACTTTCCGGTGTTGGCCCTGGACACCGTCGCCCCTGGACAGCCCCTGGTGCGTCAACTGGTCCCCGGCACCGGAGGATCTGCGACCGAGGGCTCGGCGGCCCTGTTGTTCGACCCCAGCTCGTCTTCGGTGCACATCGTCTGGAACTCGCGCAACGTTGCCAACCTGACGGTTTCACGCCTGCATCTGCGCACGCTCACGCCCACCGGTTGGTCGAACCTGATCGAGCTCTCCAGCGGCTCGCTGACCGACAAATCCGGGTTGCGCCTGGCGCTCACAGCGGACGACTATGCCGCGACCGTCGACGGCGTCGCTGCGCGCCTGCCACGAAGAGTTCTGCATCTGGTCTGGGCGGAGACGGCGGGAGATGCCACCCGCGCCTTCTACTCGCCGGTGGTCTTCGACAACGGCACCTATGTCGGCTGGAATCCGGTCGTCGCGCTCGACGAGCTTTCGTCTCCAGATCCATCGCAGGAGGCGCCGGGCCCGCTTTCGTTGGCGCTGCGCGCGCAACCGACTCTGGTGGCGGCGCCAACCGGCAAGGTCACCGTCTCTTTCGTCCATTCGCAGAGTCTTCAGCTGGTCACGGTCAGCGTTCAGGCGCTGCCCGGTGAGCTCGGCGAGCTGGCCGAGATGGCCCGGGGACACATCGTCGCGCTCGCGGCGACCTACGGCGTCGAGGATCGCGCCCAGCTTGCGGCGTTTGCGCGGGGACACATCGTCGCGCTCGCGGAAAGCTTCCATCCGTCCGCCGCGACCTACATCGGCGACCACACGAGCGAGCTGTTGATCTCGGCAGATCCCTCGGCTGATGGCGCCACACTCGCAGAGATGGCGCGGGGTCACATCGTCGCGCTGGGCCGCGAGATCCTCGCTGGCGGGCTGGCCAATCCCTGCGCGGGTGAAGAAGTCCAGCTCGAGGTACCGCCGCTCGATCCATCGACCGCAGCAGCGGACACCGCCTTCAGTCACTTCCTGACGATGCACCGTGTGGCTAGCTGGGACGTGCCGTCCGATCTCGTTTCGCCGGAGGCGCGAATTCTGCCCTCGAGCGACGGCAGCCGGGCGACGATCGCCTGGCCGGAAGAGGGTCACCTCTTCTACCGCGAAGCGGAGGCCAACGGCGAATGGAGTCCGCTACGGGATATCGACCTCTCGCAGATCCCGCTCGCCGAAGCCTGGGACGCTGTCGCCCGTCGCGCTTCGGGCCTCTGATTCACCCGCCGCAGTCTCTGCGGCAAAATTCCTCTACCTTCAGCTGATCTCGAGGCCGCGATGTGTCGGCCGGGCGGGCAGAATCTGCGTGCCGAGGTCGCGCCACGCGGCCGCGATGGCTTCCCGCCGCTCCGCCGGAGCGACGACCATCACCGAGCCGCCGCCTTTGACGAGGACAGCACCCGCCCCGTGGCCACCGCCACCGGCGCCTTTACGGTGGAACGTGCGGCGGGGGGCAGACCATGACGCGGCCAAAGCCGGAGCCGGTGCAAATCGTCAAGCAGCGCCGCGATGCGGCCCTCAAGACGCTGGTGGAAGGCGTCCCCTTCATCCAGTTTCTCGGCATCCGCTTCGACCGCCGCGGCGATGAACTGACGGCGCTGTTGCCCTTCGACGAAAAGCTGATCGGCAATCCGATGCTGCCCGCGATCCATGGCGGGGTGACAGCGGCGTTTCTGGAAGTGACCTCGATCATAGAGCTGAGCTGGTCGATGATCTGGGAAGAGATGGAAACTGGCGGGCTTGACCCCGCATCCTTCGACCCGCTGCACCTGCCGCGCCTGCCCAAGACCATTGATTTCACGGTGGACTATCTGCGCACGGGCCTGCCGCGCGACGCCTATGCGCGGGCGCGGGTGAACCGGTCGGGGCGGCGCTATGCATCGGTTCATGTGGAGGCGTGGCAGGATAACCGGTCACGGCTTTTTGCCCAGGCTACCGGGCATTTCCTGATGCCGGGGGTTGAATTCGTGGCCAGGGATGGCTGACCTCACCCACCGGCGTGTGCTGAAGATCGCGCTACCGATTGTTCTGTCCAATGCCACCGTGCCTTTACTGGGTGCGGTCGATACCGGGGTCGTGGGGCAGATGGGTCTGGCCGCCCCGATTGGCGCGGTCGGTGTAGGGGCAGTGGCGTTGGCGGCGATCTATTGGGTGTTTGGCTTTTTGCGGATGGGTACATCGGGGTTGGTCGCCCAATCCTATGGGGCAAAGGACCCTGGCGAAACCGGCGCTATCCTGATGCGGGCGCTGATGATCGGGTTCGGCGCCGGGGTGGTGTTCATCCTGTTGCAGGGGCTATTGTTTCGCGCCATCTTTGCGCTGGCCCCGGCTTCGGATGAGGTCGAGGCGCTGACGCGCGGATATCTGGCGATTCGCATCTGGGGGGCACCGGCGACCATCTCGCTTTTGGCGGTGACCGGATGGCTGATCGCGCTGGAGCGGACGCGGTCGGTGCTGGTCTTGCAGGTCTGGATGAACGGATTGAACATAGGGCTCGATTTCTGGTTCGTCCTTGGCCTTGGTTGGGGGGTCGAAGGCGTCGCCATCGCCACCTTGATTGCAGAATGGAGCGGACTGTTTCTGGGCCTGTGGCTGTGCCGGGCGGGGTTTTCGGGTGGGCAATGGTGCGACTGGGCGCGCGTGTTCAACCGGGCGCGGATCGGGCTGATGTTGTCGTTGAACGGCAATATCATGCTGCGATCGGTCCTGTTTCAGGGGGCGTTCACGTCTTTTGTTTTCTGGGGCGCGCAATATGGAGATGTGACCTTGGCGGCCAACCAGGTCCTGCTGCAATTTCTGGAAATCACCGCCTTCGCGCTGGATGGTTTTGCCTTTGCCGCCGAGTCACTGGTCGGGCAGGCGGTTGGCGCCCGCTCGGCACAAGGGGTGCGGCGGGCGTCAACGGTGACCAGCCAGTGGGGCATCGGCGGCGCGGTGTTGCTGGGGGCGTTTTTCTGGTTCGCGGGCCCGTGGATCATCGACCTGATGTCTACCGAGCCGGATGTGCGTATGACCGCGCGGGCCTATCTTTTCTGGGTCGCACTGGCACCGATCATCGGTATAGCTAGCTGGATGTTTGACGGTATATTCATCGGTGCCACCCTGTCGCGCGAAATGCGCAACACCATGCTGGTGTCGGTGGCGATCTATGGAGTGGCCTTGCTGGCACTGACGGCGGTTTGGGGCAATCACGGGCTCTGGGCGGCGCTGATGGTGTTGAACACAGCGCGCGCCATCACCATGGCGATGCGTTACCGCAATGCGGAACGGGCAGCGTCATAGCCAGTCCTTGCGCCCGGTCCCGACGGCCTCGGTGACGGTGGCGAACCCGTCCTGCGCCAACAGCGCGTCAAGGCCGTGCGCGATGTCGGCCACCAGCGACAGGCCCTTGTAAACCATTGCCGAATAAAGCTGCACCGCCGAGGCCCCTGCGCGGATTTTGGCATAGGCATTCTCGGCCGAGGCAATGCCCCCCACGCCGATCAGGGGCAGTTTGCCTGCGGTTGCCTGTGACAACAGTGCCAGCACCCGCGTTGAGCTGTCAAACAGGGGTGCACCGGAAAGCCCACCCGCTTCGCCCCTTGCCGCGCCCTTCAGACCTTCGCGCGCCAAAGTGGTATTGGTGGCCACGACCGCATCCACACCAGAGCCAAGCGCCACGTCGGCAATCTGGCCGATCTCGGCGTCGCTCAGATCAGGTGCGATCTTGAGAAAAACCGGCACGCGCCGCGCCAGCCCGTCACGCGCCGACATGACGCCTGCCAGCAATGATGCCAACGCTTTTGGCCCCTGAAGATCACGCAGCTTTTCGGTGTTGGGGGAAGACACATTGACCGTGACGAAATCGACGAACGGCGCGCAAACCGTCAACACCCTGACGAAATCGGCGGCGCGGTTGGCGCTGTCCTTGTTGGCCCCAAGGTTGAGACCGACGGGAATGCGCCGCTGCAACCGGGCAAGCCGTCCGGCGATCACATCCGCCCCGTCATTGTTGAACCCGAACCGGTTGATCACCGCCCCGTCTTCGGGCAGTCGGAACAGCCGGGGGCGGGGGTTGCCCGGCTGCGCGCGCGGGGTGGCGGCACCTAGTTCGATGAACCCGAACCCGGCACGCATCAGGGGGCCTGCGGCCTCGGCATTCTTGTCATAACCGGCGGCCAGCCCGATGGGGTTGGGTAAAGACAGGCCGCAAAATACCGTCGCAAGGCGTGGCGATGTCACCACCCCCGGCAAGGGCACCAGCCCCAGTTTCAGCGTCTTCAGCGACAACCCATGGGCGGTTTCCGGGTCAAGCCGGTGCAAGGCGCAAAGCCCGGCGCGTTCATAAAGCTTCACAACACACCTTGTGGAAAAATGTGGCCTGTGGCGCCAAGGGGCAGCGATTTGTCCCAGAGCACCTCATCAATCCGCAAAGACCGGTAGAGATGCGGGAAAAGCGCATTGCCGCGCGACACTTCCCATTTCAGCGCCTCGCCCAGACGGCTGGCTTCGACAGCCACCAGCACCAGATCACTTTCATCGGCGAAATGTTTGGCTGCCGTGGTGGCAAGCTGCGGTGCGGTGGAAAAATGGATATAGCCGTCGGCCAGATCAACCGGCGCGCCGGCAGTGTGGCCGACAGCGCGAAACGCATCCCATTCGGGGCGGCGGAAAATCTTGAATACTAACATGCGACGGTCATGCCCTGAGCCGCTGTCGCGGTCAATGGGCCTGACCGTCGCTGGTGTTGCTATGAAGCGCGCCTCGGGTGTGAATTGGCTTTGACTCTGATCTTCACTGGCCGCAAACTCGCCCGATAAAAAACCGTTAGGGAGAATTCAAATGACCATGCCCCGATCCCGTTTGGCCGTTCTGTTGGCCGGTGCGACCACGCTTGCCACCGCCACGACTGCGCCCGCCTTCGGCGAAACCGTCAAGCTGACCATTCTGGGGGTCGGCGACACCTATGATTTCGCCGAGGAGGACGGTCGCGGCGGCTTTGCCCGCCAGAACGCAGTGGCATTGGCCGAACGCGCCGCCAACCCCAACACGCTTTATGTCTTTGACGGCGACATGCTGTCGCCCTCGCTGCTGTCGGGTTTTGACAAGGGCCAGAATACCATTGATCTGACCAATCTGGTGCCGTTCGACATTGCCGTGCCGGGCAACCATGAATTCGATTTCGGACCAGAGAATTTTTTCGAGAAGATGGCCGCGTCGAAATACCCCTGGGCCGCGATCAATATCACCAACGCCGATGGCTCCTCCATCGAGGGACTTGGCGGGGTGATGATGAAGGACGTGGGCGGCGTCATGGTCGCCCTTGTCCCGGTGGCGCAGGACACCTCTCCCGAGGTTGCTTCGACTGGGGATCTGAAATTCCTGCCGACGGTTGAAACCGCAATTGCAGCGGCAAAAAAGGCGCGCGATGACGGGGCGGACATTGTTGTTGGCGTCGTGCAAACCGACATGACCAACGACCGTAAATTGATTGCCAGCCACGCTTTCGACGTGATCATGTCGGGCGACGACCATTCCTATGCGACCGCCTATGACGGGGTGACGGCCTATGTCGAAACCTCGATCGACGGGCGGTTCCTGTCACCCGTTGATATCACGGTCGAAATTGGCGCGGACAAGGATAGCAAGCGCACCATCGATTGGGTGCCGATGTTCCGCTTCATTGATACCGCGATGGTGGAACCCGATCCCGAGAGCCAGGCGATGGTCGACAAGTTCACGGCCCAGCTCGACGAGAGCCTGAATGTCGAAATCGGCGTGACCGAAACCGCGCTCGATTCACGGCGCAATGTGGTGCGGGCTGAAGAATCGGCGATGGGCAACCTGATTGCCGATGCGATCCGGGCGCGCACCGGGGCCGATGTCGCCATCGCCAATGGCGGCGGCATTCGTGCCGACCGGACCTATGACCCTGGCACCGTGCTGACGCGGCGCGACATCCTGTCGGAACTGCCGTTTGGCAACGTCACTGTGGTCACAGAACTGCCCGGATCGCAATTGCTGGCGGCGCTTGAAAACGGCGTGAGCCAGGTCGAAAAGGGTGCGGGGCGTTTCCCGCAGGTGTCGGGCATGAGCTTTGTCTATGATCCGACCGCCCCCGCCGGGTCGCGGATCGCCTCGGTCACGGTTGGCGGGGCGGATCTCGATATTAACAAGGTCTACAAGCTGGCCGCCAACGACTATATTCTTGGCGGCGGCGACGGCTATTCGGCGCTGGGCGGCGGCAAGGTGCTGATCGACGCCGGCAACGGCAATCTGATGGCCAATGACGTGATCGAATATGTGCTGGAAACCGGCAAGGTGACGAACACCGTCGAGGGCCGGATCAAGAAGGTCGGCGAGTAATCCGTCGCAAAAATTCCAAAGGAACGGCGCGGCCCCGGCGGGTCGCGCCTTTTCATTGCCAATGGCTGCGTTAAATTCATCCCATGTGCGGACGCTTTGCCATCACCCTGCCCGACGACGCCATGGCGCAGCTATTCAATGCCGTGCCGGGCAATGACCTGCCGCAAGGCGCGCGCTACAATGTCTGCCCGACCCAAGCCATCGCCGTTTGCACCAGCGAGGGTGGCCAGCGTCGGCTCCGGTCGATGCGCTGGGGGCTGGTGCCGCGCTGGTATGAAAAGCCCAATGGCGGGCCGCTGCTGATCAATGCTCGCGCCGACACCATCGCCGAAAAACCTGCCTTCCGCGAAGCGGTGCGGGTGCGGCGCTGTCTGATCCCGGCGGACGGGTTTTATGAATGGACCCGCGAAGAAGGCCAGATACCCTTGCCCTGGTATGTCAGCCGCACGGACGGACAACCGCTTGTTTTCGCGGGCATCTGGCAAGATTGGGAACGCCATGGGGAAACCCTGACCGCCTGCGCCATTGTCACAACCGACGCGGGGCCGGGATTGTGCGCCATTCATCACCGCGAACCCGTGACC
>JBATDH010000287.1:0-3573 GCA_049663365.1 Albidovulum sp.
TTGTATAGGTGGGCGTTTGCCCGGTGGCCAATGCACGAGGCACCTCTCTTAACGCCGCCAGTTGACACGATGTAAAGTCGTTCTGGCGTTGTGCCCCTGAGGCGCTCCCAGTTTTCCAGTAACCCTGTGCGACGGTAGGCTGAACTTCACATGCCGACACAAATAAAGGAAGCCCCAAAACAAGAATCAAAAGTTTTTTCATAGACCTAAACTACCCCTATCCAAGCACTTCATTCGGAAAGAGCATTTGCAAACATTCATTAGCATAGCAAGATAAAATGAAACGCTGGTACAACTGTTCCAGCTTAATTAGCAACGGGCAGCAGAGGAAACAAAGACAAAAGGAAAGCCCAAATTAATGACAAACCGACCGTCTGGGGCCTGCAAATGGGCAACCATGTGGGAAGCCGTCTAATCGATGAAGGCTATGTGCCATAGCGGAGCGGACGTTTGACTTGCCTGCATCGCCCGCACACCCGGCCTTCGGCACCCCACCCCCCGGCCCACCACGCGCGCTGCTCTGATTTCTGTTATTCGACATCTCGAGAAAATTCTCAAAAAAAACTCCTTCTTCCATCTGGCTTTCCCTCTTTTGCGCCTAAGTTAGCCTTGCATTTTTATTGGAGAACCGAGGGATTTGGCGGTAGGTTAGGGATGGTCTGATAGCGGTCTTATATCTGGCGCTGTTTTTGCTATAAGTCGTTGGCAAGGAACTTAATGGGTGGGGGTGATGGCGTTCGTGGCGGTCTGCTTCGAAGAAACCCGTTTATGGGGGCCATTCTGTTAGCGTCGCGTGGGCAGCGGATGAATACCTCACGACTATTGGGTTCATCGTCAGCCCGCCACTTCTGGCCCTGCTCTTGGGAGCTATCGTCATCAGCACCATGCGGTGGATATGACGAGGTTTATTTGACGCGTGAGGCGCAACCATGAATAGGAAGCGACAAGCCCAGTTCCTCCTCCAGGTGGCAGAGGAAGCACGCAAGCCGCGTCCCAAGCCTCGGGGCAAACCGACGCCTGAAAATCTGACAGAGGAAGGACGGCGGAGAGGGCTGGCAGCGATAGCGTTAGCGCCGCGGTGCAGGGCCACTCGCACGGACGGCAAGCCCTGCCGCGCCCCAGCCCTTAGGGGGGCTACGAAGTGCATGAAGCACGGTGGGCGGGTACAAGTGCCCGAGCATCCTCACAACATCCGCCGCTTTCTGGAAGGTCAAGACATAGTCAAGTCAGCGGGCGTTCAGTCAAATCGGGAGTTCTGGGAGTCGCTCACGCGAGCAGAGCGGGCGGAAGTGCTGCAGATGGTCCCCGAACACGTCGCCAAATCCAGCTACAAGCTCTATTCGGCAGCCCATGAATGGATGCAGATACGCGATGGAGGGTATCGGGCGCTTCGTCGATTCAGGCTGAAATACGCTCCTTCCCCGTATCGCGCGCGTAATGAGGACTGGGTATAATGGCCGCTGGTCTGACCGTCGGCGCCAAGCGAGGCAATTTTCAGGGTTCAAGTTGTCGGCCTCCAACTGTCGACATAGGCTTGTTGGTCATCAGTCTTGGGAGTTGGGGGAATTATTTGTCCGTGATCTTTGCGTGGTCGCTTACACGCAAGTGCGAGCTGTGCCCGCATGACGCCCCATTTAGGCGGCTACCCAAGATGCCAATCATATCGCGAGACAATTCGCGGCATTGTCGGTAAACCCGGAGAAAGGCATTTAGAAGGGGCTGGTATGAGCAATACCGTTATTAAGTCGTTGGGGTCCTTCGTTTGGTCCATCGCCGAGCTTTTAAGAGGGGATTTCAAGCAGTCTGAATACGGTAAAGTCATTCTGCCATTTGTTGTGCTGCGGCGTCTGGACTGCATCCTTGAGGCGACGAAACCTGCCGTGCTTGAGATGGCCGCATCCTTGCCAGAAGAAATGGACGACGAAGCCCGTGACACTCTCTTGTCAGGGTGCGTCGGCCAGAACATCCGCATCTACAACCTGTCCCGGTTCACCTTCGCGTCATTGAAAGGACAGGATGCCAAAGACATCCACAAGAACCTGATCGACTACATCACCAAGTTTTCGTCAAATGTCCGTGACATCTTCCTCGACAAATTCCTGTTCACTGACCAGTTGAAGCGCCTGAACGATGCGGGTCTGCTCTATCAGGTCTTTGACAAGTTCTCGCAAATCGATCTGCACCCCGACGCGATCTCCAATCTTGAGATGGGATACCTGTTCGAAGACCTCATCCGCCGCTTCTCGGAAATCTCCAACGAGACGGCGGGGGAACATTACACCCCGCGCGAAGTCATCCGCCTTATCGTCTCGCTGCTGCTGATCAACGACCGAGACGCCCTGACAGGATCTGGTGTTATTCGTCAGGTCTATGACCCCGCCGCAGGCACAGGCGGGATGTTGGCGATTGCCGAGATGGAGATGAAGGCGCTCAACGACCGCATCCGCGTCGAACTCTTCGGGCAGGAGTTGAACCCTGAATCCTTCGCGATCTGCAAATCCGACATGCTGGTCACGGGCCATAACCCCGAAAACATCGCCTTCGGCAACACGCTCACCCAAGACGCGCACAAGGGCAAACGCTTCCACTACATGCTCTCTAACCCTCCTTATGGCGTGGACTGGAAGAAATACGCCGATCCCATCAAGGATGAGGCGGCAGAGCAGGGTATGTCCGGGCGGTTTGGCGCGGGTCTGCCCCGTATCTCGGACGGGCAGTTGCTGTTCCTGCAGCACATGATCTCGAAGATGCGTAATGACGAGCAAGGGTCGCGCATCGGCATCGTCATGAACGGATCGCCGCTCTTCACCGGTGGTGCTGCATCGGGCGAGAGTGAAATCCGCCGCTGGATGCTGGAGAACGACTGGGTCGAGGCGATCATCGCGCTGCCCACCGACCTCTTTTACAACACTGGAATCCAGACCTACGTGTGGTTGCTCACCAACCGTAAGGACAAAGCACGGCGCGGCAAGGTGCAATTGATCGACGCCAGCGGCGAACGCTTCTGGAAATCGATGCGCAAGTCGCTTGGGTCCAAGCGGCGCGAAATCCCGTCCGATGCCTGTGACGAGATTGCTCGCATCTACCACGACATGCTGAACGGCAACGAGGGGTGGGAGGATGTGTCGAAACTCTTCGACACGACCGACTTTGGGTATCGCGAAGTCCGCGTCGAACGCCCGCTGAAACTCGCCTTTGCCGTCACGCCCGAGGCGCTGGAGACGCTGCGCGAGGCGAAGCCGTTCCAGAACCTAGATGAGGACGATCAGACCCGCGTTCTGGGGGCGCTGGAGGGCCTGCCTGCCGGTCAGCGATGGATAAACCGTGACGCCTTCGACAAGGCGCTCTCCGCCGCTCTCCGTCGCGCAGGCGTGAAGATCGGCGCGCCGGTCAGGAAGGCGATCCTGTCCGCGCTGTCGGAACGCGACGACGATGCCGAGGTTTGCACTGATGCCAAGGGGAACCCCGAACCCGACACCGATCTGCGCGATCACGAACTGGTGCCGCTGAACGAGGACTGGCGGGACTATGTGAAACGCGAGGTTCTTCCCTTTGTCCCCGACGCTTGGGTGG
>JBATDH010000288.1:0-2272 GCA_049663365.1 Albidovulum sp.
TGACAAAACCGGATAGGTTGCCGCCATCATCTCTCCTTCGCTTTCCAGTGGCTTCGTGCCGACCCAGTTTCCCTTCCCGCCCGAAAACCCTTGTCAGCCCCGGTATCAGCGTTTAGCGTTTTACAAAACTGTTACAAAACAACCAGAATCCTTGGGAGGATCAAATGCTCAACAAAAGACTAATGGTATCCGTGATTGCGCTCGCAGCGGCGTCCGGTGGGGCCGCGCAGGCGGCGGGAAAACTCAACCTCTACTGTTCGGCGCAGGAAGACTGGTGCCAGTTGATGGCCCGCAGTTTTGAAGAGGCCAGCGGCATCGACGTGGACATGACACGCAAAAGCTCGGGCGAAACCTTTGCCCAGGTCAAGGCCGAATCCGCCAACCCCAAGGGCGATGTCTGGTGGGGGGGCACCGGTGATCCGCATTTGCAGGCCGCCGAGGAAGGCCTGACCGAACCCTATGTCTCACCGATGCGCGGTGAACTGCATCCTTGGGCGATCTCGCAGGCGACAAGCGCCGGCGACCGGACCATCGGCATCTATTCGGGTGCCCTCGGCTTTGGCTACAACTCCGATCTGCTGGCCGCCGAAGGCCTGACCGCCCCCGCCTGCTGGGAAGACCTGACCAAACCCGAATTCAAGGGCCATGTGCAGATCGCCAACCCCAACTCCTCGGGCACGGCCTATACGACGCTGGCCACGATGGTGCAGCTTTTCGGCGAGGATGGCGGCTTTGACTACATGAAGCGGCTGCACCAGAACATCAACCAGTACACCAAATCCGGCTCGGCCCCGATCAAGGCGGCGGCAAAGGGCGAAACCACTGTCGGCATCGTCTTCATGCATGATGCGGTGGCCCAGACGGTAGCCGGTTTTCCCATCGTCACCGTCGCCCCTTGCGAAGGCACGGGCTATGAAATCGGCTCCATGTCGATCATTGCCGGGGCGCGCAACATGGACGAAGCCAAGCAGTTCTATGACTGGGCGCTGACCGCCGAGGCGCAGAATCTGGCGCTTCAGGTCAATGCGTTTCAGGTGATGTCGAACGTCGCGGCCGAAAAATCCCCCGCCGCCCCCGATCTAGCGACGCTCAAGCTGATCGACTATGACTTCAAGAAATACGGGTCGAGCGACGAGCGCAAACGGCTCTTGTCCAAGTGGGACACCGACGTATCCACCCTGCCGCAATAACCGTCCTTGCGCATTGTCACGACGGAAAAAACCGCCCATCCGGTTTTGATCTTCTGGATCATCGCCGGGTGGGTCGGATTTGGCGTTCTGCCCTGGTATGGGGTCGAGGATTTCTGGCATTTCGGCTGGCTTTTCGATGGCTGGCCGTTTGACGCCGACTATGCGCCCGCGATTTTCCTGATCGGTCAGGGCCAGAAACTCTGGCTCGCACCGATGCTATTGCCGCTTCTGGCCCCCTTGATGGTGCTGAACCGCCGCAAGACCGATCCGCTTTATGCCAAGGTGCTGATCCTGGCCGGGGCTTTCGGCTTCGCCTGGCTGGTGGCGCAGGGCATGGGCATTGGCCTGCGGGGATGGACCGGCGACTGGTTGACCCACCTCTTCGGCCCGCTTGAAAACCGCCAGTTCGGCATGGGCTACGGCGCGCTTTTCGCCGCTTCGGCCTTTCTCTTTCTCTTTACCCAGGGCGTGGCCGCACGCGGTGCGGTCAATGGCGATGTTTTCGTCACTGGTGCCATCGGTGCGGTCGTAGCGGTGGTGGCGATCTTTGTCTTCTTTCCCATCGCCAAGATGCTGCTGGCCGCCTTTGTCACCGAAGACGGTGCCTATTCGGGCGCGGTCTTTGTGCAGAAATTCCTTGATCCGCGCATCTGGGGTCTGGGATGCCTAAGCGGGGGCCGCTGCGGTGTTGCGTGGAATTCGCTCTATCTCGCAGTTCTGGTCGGGGTTATCACCACAGCCCTCGGCCTTGTCTTCGCGTTGGTGCTGACGCGGTCGGGGTTCCGCTTCAAGGCGACGCTGCGGGCGGTGACGGTGCTGCCGATCATCACACCGCCTTTCGTCATCGGCCTTGCCATCATCCTGCTGTTCGGCCTTTCCGGCACCGTCACCACCACGGTTGCCGATTTCTTCGGGTTCAGGCCGACGCGCTGGGTCTACGGGTTGCCCGGTCTTTTGATCGCCCAGGTGCTGGCCTTCACGCCCATCGCCTTTCTGGTGCTGATCGGCGTTGTCGAAGGTGTTTCGCCGTCGATGGAGGAAGCGGCGCAGACCCTGCGTGCCAGCCGCTGGCAGACCTTCCG
>JBATDH010000289.1:0-3135 GCA_049663365.1 Albidovulum sp.
GGCACGGCGCGCCAACTCAACCGGATGACAGCGGACCGGCGGCTGGCGGCTTTGCGCGATCTGCCGGGGGTAAGGCCGTACCTGCGAACCGGGAAGGGCGGCCAGGTTTGGCCGAAATGGGCCAGCCTGCCCAGGCTCTATCCCGCCACCCATCATCAGAAGCTGGCGGTCATCGACCGGGAACTGCTCTATATCGGGGGGCTCGACCTTGATGAACGGCGCTATGATACGCGCGATCATGACCGGCCCGGAAACCAGACCTGGCATGATGTGCAGTTGATGGTGCGCGGGCCGCTGGCCGGTGAAGCGCAGACCCATCTGGAGTCGTTTGGCGACGTGACGGCAGGGCGCAGCGAACCGGTGCCGCAGCCGCGATTCCTGCGCACCATGTCACGCCCGCGGCGCAGCGGGGTTTTTGCCATCGGGCCGGATACGGTCGTGCAGGATATCGCCATTGCGCATGAAATGCTGGCGCGCCGCGCCACCCGGCTGATCTATCTGGAAAACCAGTATTTCCGCGACCGTAAAATGGCGCGGTTTCTGGCCGGTATGGGCCGCGATAACGCGGAATTGCGTCTGATCCTGATCCTGCCTGCGGCCCCTGATGATGTGGCCTTTGACGGCAGCGACGGGCTTGATGCGCGATACGGCGAATATTTGCAACTGCGGGCGCTGCGTATCTTGCGCAAGGGGTTTGGTGAACGGATGTTTGTGGGCGGCGCGGCGCAGCGCAGGCGGGCGGACCGTGAAACCGACCATGACCGCGACCGCCTGAAAGGCGCGCAAATCATCTATCTCCATGCCAAGGTGTCCATCTTTGATACCACCGGGGCGATTGTGTCATCCGCCAATCTGAACGGGCGCAGCCTGCGCTGGGATACCGAGGCCGGGCTTCTGCTCGATCGGGCGAGCGATGTGGAAATGTTGCGTCGGCGGGTGATGGGCCATTGGTTGCCTGAAAGTGCCGGGCCGGAATATCTGAACCCCGACACCGCGCTGGAAAACTGGCGCGATCTGGCCAATGCCAATGCCGGGATGAGCCCGGAATTGCGCCGGGGCTTTCTGTTGCCCTACGATTTCAAGGCACCGACAGGGATTGCAACGCCGGTTCCGGGGGTGCCGGAAGAAATGGTCTGATCAGCCTTCTGTCGCGGCGATGCTGGCGGCAGTACCCGAAACCGGCCTGCGAATGCCGTCATTCAGAACCAGCACCCAGAGCAAGAGCGGGATCGCCACGATGCCGCCGATCGGGCCCCAGAGCCAGATGCCGAAAATCAGCGACAAGAACACCAGCAACGGATTGACCGACATATGGCGCCCGACAAAAGCCGGGGTGACGAACTGCCCCTCGACCGAGTTGAGCGCCACGAAAGCTGCCGCCGGAGCCAGCGCCATGCCGCCGTCAAAACTGGCCACCCCGGCGAAAAGCAGCGCGATGATGAAGACGGCAGGGCCGAGGTAAACCACGAAATTCAGCAAGAACGCCACAACCCCCCAGAGCATGGCACCCGGCATCGCCATCAGTTGCAACGCCGCCGCCACCGCAGCACCGAGCACGGCGTTGATCAGGGTGATGGTCAGGAAATAGCGCGACACATGGCGTTCGGCGCGGCGCAGCTTTATCGCCGTCTGGGCGCGTTCGCCGTGATCTGACAGGTGCAGCGCCGCCCAGTCATAAATCTCGGTTCGCGTCAGCAGAAAGAAGAACAGCACCCCGGCAAAGATCAGCATCTGCGACAGGATCAGCGGCGCGACCATGATCGCATCCGTTACCGTGGGCAATTCGACCGCGTCCGGGGCTGCCGCCGGGGCGGTCGTGGTTGCGGCGTTTGCGGCTGGCGCAATCGCCGGTGCGACAGCTTCGGACATGCTGTCCTTGACTTCGGAAAGACCGCCGAGCAGGCCCCGGATCATCCTGATCGTCTCTTGCATATCCGACCAGACCTTGGGTGCCTGATCGACAAGCTGGGCGATGACCGGGTGAAACACCAGCGCGAATCCCGCCAGAACCAGCAAAGTGAAGGCCAGCCCGATCAAGGCACCTATAAGGCTGGAATAACCGCGGGTTTCCCAGAAATCGGACAGGGGCGACAGGACAACCCCCGTCACCAGTGCCAGCACCAGTGGTGCAAAAATGTTTTCCAGCATGTTGAGGGCGGCGAAAAAGGCGATTGCGCCCATGACAATGATGGAGAGTTGGGCCAGTCGTTCGATGCTGATCACGCCGGTTTCCCCCTGCCTACAGGCGTCAACGCCGCAAGTGCCGTCAGGTTCCGCAGGGCGTGGTCAATGATGTGACGGCGGCGTTTTCCGACGGCGGATTTGTGCCCGGCCTTCCGGTGAGGACACCGGATCAGTTGTTTTTGTCGGAACCGGCTGGCGATCCGGGCGTTGTCTAACCGATGCATCCCCGGATGCAGCGTTTCAATTCCAACCCGAAGGAGACCATGATGAACTGGGACCAAATCCAAGGAAACTGGAAGCAATTCAAAGGCAAGGCACAAGCCAAATGGGGCGAGCTGACCGATGATGAGCTGGACCAGGCCGAAGGCCGCCGCGAGCAGCTTGTCGGTCTTGTGCAGGAAAAATACGGCCATGCGAAAGCCGAAGCCGAGCGCCAAGTCGACCGCTGGGCAGACCAGTCCTGAGGCAGGCTGATGGATATGCTTGAACAGGTGCGCGCAGATGCGCGCACCGCGCTTTTCGACGCGATGACGGACGTCCGCGCCGGAATGCTCGGGGTTGAAGGGTCGGGCCAGCATATGCAGCCGATGACCCATTTTCTGGATGAGGACACCGCGGAACTGTGGTTCATCACCGCGTCGGACACCGATCTCGTCCGCGCTGTGGGGCAGGGGGCCCGCGCGCATTATTGCGTCATCAGCAAGGATCAAACCTTGCATGCCTGCCTCTCCGGGACGATTGTCCAAAGCCAGGACACCGAAAAGCTGGACGCGCTGTGGTCGCCCGTCGCTGCGGCCTGGTTTGAGGGCGGTCGCGATGATCCGAAGGTAACGCTGTTGCAGTTGACCTTGCTGGACGCGGCAGTCTGGGCCACGACCGACAGCATGGTGGCCCAGAGCGTCGAAATGGCCCGTGCTACCATGGATGCAGGCCACAAGCCCGATATTGGCG
>JBATDH010000290.1:0-2934 GCA_049663365.1 Albidovulum sp.
TGGCCACGATCTGTGCAACTTCGGCGGCGGTTTCGGGATAGGCGACGGCATCGGGCGGGGCGGGGGGGAACCACGCTTCGCTCGCGCCATGCAGATCACGATCGGCGCGCGACCGGTTGAGCCGCGGGCCGAGAAGGGTGGCCAGATCATCAAGGGCGCTGACATGGGGCATGATGGGCCCTACCTGCCGCACAGATAGGCAAAGACCTTTTCGCTGCGCCCCGGCGGCACGAATTCGATATGGTCGAGCTGTGAGCCGTAAATCGCAAGGTCGATATCGAATACCGCGTCGCTACGGCTTTTCATCTCTACCTTGTCGCTGGCAATGCGGTATTGCACCGGCAACGCGATACCCCCCGATTCCACCGTCAGATAAAGCCCGTAGTCAAAGGTGACGGGATCGCTGCAAGTGGCCGGGGCCGTGCCCGGAACCAGCCGCAACGTGTCGCTGCGCATCGTCCAGCGACCCACCATGAAGTTCGGCGGCTGCGGGCGGAAGGTGTCAAAGCCGTTCATCTCCATATAGGCCGGCAAAAACGCCGCAAAGCCCCGGCTTTCGCGAAGCTGGTCGAGATAGACCACCGGATTCTCTGTGCGCATCTGAATGAAATAGGCTTCGGCGCGCCGGTCGAGCGCGCCCAGCACCATCAGATAGGCCACCACCGCGACCAGCATGGCGGAGACGCTCAGCCATTCCGTCCGGCTCAACCGGCGCAGATGCAGCGACTTGAAAACGACCATGTGTTCTGTCCTTTCCGCATCCGCGTCAAATCCTGACGCGCAGGCCGGTGCAGTATTTGCATCCGCCAGATCAAAGGCGTAGCAGGGTTGCAGGCCCAATGCCCGCCGGGATGGCCGCAATCTTACAGCGCGGCCCCGGCATCCACAACTGCGTCACGGGGAACCCATGCACGAAACCGCGCCGATAGAGTCCGCCGTTGCCGCTGAACCCGATAACCGCCGGGTCTCGATCATCGCGCTTTCCCTTCTTGCCATAGTCATCGGTGCCGTGACCGGGTTTGGCGCGATCCTGTTACGCTATCTGATTTCATTCATCCACAACCTTGCGTTTCTCGGCACTTTTTCGCTCGACTATGATGCGAATATCGCCACGCCACCGGCCCCGTTCGGCCCTTTGGTGATCCTGGCGCCGGTGATCGGCGGCCTGATGGTGCTATGGCTGGTGCGCAACTTTGCCCCCGAGGCCAAGGGTCACGGCGTGCCCGAGGTGATGGACGCGATCTATTATCGCGGCGGTAAAATCCGCATCGCGGTGGTGTTCATCAAATCGCTGGCCTCGGCGCTGTCGATCGGGACGGGTGCATCGGTCGGGCGCGAAGGGCCGATCATCCAGATCGGATCGGGGATCGGGTCGGTGCTGGGGCAGATGTTCCGGCTGCGCACCTGGCAGGTGATCACCATGGTTGCCGCCGGGGCCGGGGCGGGGATTGCCGCCACGTTCAACACGCCCCTGGGCGCGGTGCTGTTCGCGGTAGAGCTGATGTTGCCGGAATTCAGCGCGCGCACGCTGATTCCGGTGGTTCTGGCCACCGGCACGGCGACCTATATGGGCCGACTGGCCTTCGGCATGGCACCGGCCTTTCTGGTGGCCGCCCATGACCGGCCGGAAATTTTCGTCCCTCTTTCGGTCGACATGCTGCCGCTCTATTGCATTTTCGGTGTGGTGACCGGGGTTGCGGCGGTTATCTTCATCAAGAGCCTTTACGCCATCGAGGATCTGTTCGACGGCTGGAAGATCAACCCCTATCTGAAATGCATTGCCGGAATGCTGTCGCTGGGCATTTTGATGTATGTGTTGCTGCGCACCACCGGCATGTATCACACCGCCGGTGTCGGCTATGCGACGATCGAGGCGATTCTGACCGGGCAATTGGCCACACCGGCCTTGCTGCTGCTTTTGTTCGTGCTGAAAATGCTGGCCACGTCGGTCAGCATGGGGGCGGGCGCGTCGGGCGGCATCTTTTCGCCCTCGCTGTTTTTGGGGGCGGCGCTGGGCGGGGCGTTTGGCGGGGTTCTCAACCTGATGTTTCCGCATCTGGGATTTCATTCGGTCACCTTCGCGCTGATCGGCATGGCCTGCATCGTCGGGGCCTCGACCGGTGGTGCGTTGACCTCGATCATGATGCTCTTCGAGATGACCGGCGATTATTCGGTCACGCTGGCGGCGATCATCGCGGTCGTCTGTGCGATGGGGGTGCGAAAACGGCTGTCGCCCGAGGATATCTATACCATGAAGCTGACCCGGCGCGGCCACCGCATCCCGCGTGAAAGCCGGTCGCATATGTTCGCGATCCGCATCATCGGCGAGATGATGGCGCCGGTCATCGCGGTCTATGAAAGGAACGATCTCGGCCCCAGCGGCGTGGTCGATACCGAACTGGGCGACGAACGCCATTATGCGGTCGTGACCGAAGGGCGCAATGTGGTGGGGGTGGTGCGGGTGCATCCCGAGGATCCGACCAAACGCCACGGGCCGATCATTGCGCCGGTCGGCTATGTGCAGGAATCGAACTTCCTGCAATTGGCGATGACCCATATGGCCGACCGGGGCCATGCGGCGTTGCTGGTGCTGCCCGACAAGACGATGCCGCGACCGGAAAACGTGATCGGCGTACTGACCCGCGATGCCATCGCCGCCGCCGTCTTGCGCGATTACCGCAGTTGAGCGGCGGCCATTCAACCGCTGCTCTGGAAGCCGAGGCTTTCTATAAGGGCGCGGTCGCCTTGGCGAGCCATGTGCCCGCAGCCGCCGAGACGCGCGGGCCGATCAGCGCCGCCACCTCGGTATGATAGGCGTTGAGCCAGGTGCGTTCGGCCGGGGTCAATGCACCTGCATCAATCAACCGCCGGTCGATGGGCACGAAGGTCAGCGTGCGAAAGGCCAGCATGGCGCGGTGGGCATCGCCGCCGGGC
>JBATDH010000291.1:0-2724 GCA_049663365.1 Albidovulum sp.
CCCTCCACCTCGGCCCCGAAAGGGTCGCGGGTCCAGCCATGGCCGGGCTCCACCACGTCGTGATGCGAATTGAAATGCACGCAGTCGCCGGGCGCGGTGCCCTGATGGCGCGCCACCAGGTTCCAGCGCGGATGCGCGGCACTGTCCCCCCAGGCCCCTTCGGCGCGGATCAGGTCAATCTTGAATCCCGCGCGGCCCAGCCGTTCGGCCAGATATTCGCATATCTCCAGATAGTTCCGGCCCGGCGGGTTGAGCGTGGGAATGCGGATCAGATCCTGGGTCAGGGCTATCAGATCATCGCACCGGGCGGCAATGGCAGAGAGCAGGGCGGGGGTGATCAGGTCGGTCATGCGGAAAATGCTAGCGGCCTGCCCGCGCCGCCGCAATATCAAAGCCATGATTTGCGGGGATGACGGGCTCGCCGTATTTTGCGATAAGAAATGCGACGCGGCGGGGGATGTAAACCTTGCGGCGATGTCTACATAGTGTAAATCCTTTTAACATTGAGGAAGCAACATGGCCGATTTTGACGCTCAGGTCCGCAAAAGCCAGGAACAGGTGGCCGATGCCCAGGCAAAGATTTCCGAACTGACCAGCCGGATCGAGACCGCGCGGGCAAAGCTGAAAACCGGCGACGATGTCAGCATCGACATCGAAAACGCGACGCTCGAGGATGTTCACGCCCATGCCGAGGTGATGAACGCCAATATCGCCGAACTGATTATGGGGCTTGACGATGTGACGGCGGGCTTTTCCAAGGATTTCGACGAGATGCGCTCGAAAACCGGCTGGGAGTCTTTCGTCGGGGTCTTTGCGGCGGGCAAGTCCGAGGCGATGCGGCAGGAACGCTTGCGCGGGGCCTCGATCGACGACAAGTTGCAGGACCTGATCGGCAAGTCGGATGTGATCGTCAAGCTTCTGGAAGGACAGTTGGCGGTGTTGAATCAGCACAAGGCCAAGGTGGAGGTCAATCTGACCGAGACGCTGACCGACCGTGAGACGACGGTGGGCGAACTGGAAGGGCTGCGCGCCGGAATTCTGGCGATGGACCCCAAGCTGATCGAGCTGGAAAACCGGATTTCCGTCGAACAGGACGCGGCGGCGCGCACCAAGCTGGAAAGCCAGTTGGCCGAGTTGAACAAGCAGTATAACGCGATGGTGCAGGACGAGCAGGTCAAGCTCGCCAAATCCCAGACGCTCGAGCGCTATATCGAGAAGGGCAAGACCTGGGTGGACAGTTTGCAAAACCAGGCGGCGACGCAGATGGTGCTGATCAACAAGTTGCAGACCGACACCAAGCAGCGGGTGGTCTTGTATGACGCTTTGACCAAATCGCTGAAGACCGCCCAGCAGCAGGATGTGGCGCACCGGATCAACGAGATCGGCGTGCAGACCGATCAGGAGGCGCAATCGGCGATGGCCGGGATCGGTGCGGCCACCAATCAGCGCATGGCCGAGATGATGGAAGCCCATGAGGAACACATGGTCTTTGCCAGAAAGGTGCTGGAGCAGAAGGCCAAGGCCGATGAACGCTTTGCCCGCCGGTTCCAGGCGATTGTCGAAAAGCACGACAAAAACCTTTATGGTGGATGAGTGCCCGACCTTGACCTGACCACCGACCACAAGGCGCTGGACGACGATCTGGCGACGCGGCGCTATTTCGCCAAATTCGACGTGATTACCCGGCTCCTGATCGGCGTGGCCGAAGAGATGGAGGCGGAAAAGTCGCTGTCGCCCTTGGACAGCGACGTGCTGGAAGGCTATGTGCGCGCGATTGCCGCGACGTTCCGGGCGCTGAGCCTGAAATACCTCGTGTCGGGGCGGCTGGACGGGGTGGGCCAGAAACATCTGACCATTGATCTCCATGAAAGCGGTTTTCCGATCTTTCAGGAACTGGTGACGATGGCCAATGACGCCGCCCAGGCCGACCGGCATTTGCAGGACCTGCCCGATGCGGCGCGGCTGAAAGACGACATGGTGCGCCAGATTGTCGGCGACCGGGTGGTGCCGACGCATCTGCAATTCGCGCTGTCGCAGCGGCTTTACTATCAGACATTGACACAGGGCGGGGTGTTTTACCCGCAGATGCATCCCCAGGCGCAATGGCTGGCCGATGTGGGCGAGGATCGGCGGCGGTTCTTGCTGCATTGGGCGGTCTATGACAGCCAGTTGAATGTGCCGGTGGTGTATCTCATGGAGGTCGAGGATTCCGGGCGCAAGGCGCTGCCCCTCGACGAACGGCGCTGGCCTGCCGCGCAGACCCATCTTCTGGCGCAATCGGTGGGGGGGCTGAAGCTGGTCACCATCGCCAGGGGGTTTGACACTGATTTCGACGATCTGCACCCCAAGCGGCTGCGCCGCCTGCATCTGGGGCCGATGTATTCGAGCGCCTTCACCATGCAGACCGGCCCGATCCGCGAGGTGCTGGACGACGCCAAAGCGCCCTCGGGCGAGGATTGGGCACTGGCCTGGGCGGTCGAGGAGCTGGAAAGCGAGCGGGTCGAGGTCGAGAAGGGCTGGTTTTCGAACGTTGAGCGCGAGGTGTTCCGGCTTGACCCGTTTTCCGGGCGCGGGGCCGATAGCGGGGCCACACGGATGACCCGGTCGCTGATCCTGCCGCAGCGGCCGTTTCAGGTGCTGGCCGAAAAAGACCCGGCGGGGTTTCGCGACATGCGCAAATTCGTGGTGGGGCGCGAAGGCCGGGTGATGGTCTACGGATAAGGC
>JBATDH010000292.1:0-10688 GCA_049663365.1 Albidovulum sp.
CCATTGGTCGGATCAGTCGAAATGTTGGGCGCGATGAAGGTGCCAAAAGGTGACGGAAACTTTTGACCGCCACCAAGTTTCAGCACCTTGGCCCCTTCGGCCCCCGGTGCCATGTGGCAAGACGCACAGCCACCAGCCCAGAATATAGCTTCGCCGCGGGTTTGATCACCCACCAATCCCGCCAGCGCATCCGATGGCAGATTGTCAGGCCTTGTGACAAACCAGAACACCCCAAGCCCGACGATCGCCGCAATAGCGAAGAGGGTAGCAAGGCGGCGCATGGCAGGGCTCCGGATATAGGCAAGGGGCGGCAATCACCGCCCCTATATCAGGTTATTTGGGAATGCGCGCAACCTTGTGGCACCCGCCGCACGACCCGCCAAGATCGCCCATCGCGGCCTTCAGCCCGTCAAGCCCACCGCCTGCGGCTAACTGCATCGCCATTGCGGCGGTGACAAAAGCCTTATTCTTGCCGCCAAGATCGGCCTCGGCAGTCCAGGCCTTGGCGTCAGCGGTTGAGGCGGGGTTGGCAGAGTTGTCCGACCCTTCCGGCCAGAGCATGGACGTATCAATCATTGTCGTCGTGACCAGATTGTCGGCAGCCTTTTGCGCGGCAGCGGCATCATATTCCGCTTCGCCTTTGGCCATTGCCCCCAGAACACCGATGTTCAAGGCGCGGTAAGCCATGATGCCCTGACGTGCCTTGATCTGCATCCCGAAAGGAGCGTCCTGCGCCATGACTGATCCGGCCAAAGCGATAGCTGCGATTGTGGCACCGACGAGTATCCGTTTCATGTGGTTTCTCCCTGCTGTTGTTTGAAATCAGGTTATCTGTGCTATAATTAAATACCATTCGCTATTTTCGCGCGATGCTGGTGAATTTGTGCACAGATCGGTTTTAAAGGTCAACAGGATGCGAAAACCTAGCAAATCGGCACCGGTCAGCGACAGCCGCGCGCCAGCGTTCACGAGAAGTTTATCCCGGAAGGGTCCGTCATGATGCGTGAAAACTGGGATGACCTGCGTTTTATCCTTGCCGTTGCCGATGAGGGTTCGGTCAGTGGCGCCGCCCGGCGGTTGGGGGTCAATCATGCAACGGTGCTTCGCCGGGTGGCGGCCTATGAGACGGCGGCGGGCGTCGCCCTTTTCGACAAGACGCTTCGCGGATATGAGGTGGCGGGCAATCAGCGTCAGGTCATTGAAGCGGCGCGTGAAGTCGATCGGGCTGTTTTGGCCGTGGGTCGGATGTTGCAAGGAACCCGCGCGCCGCTGACAGGCGAGGTTCGCGTGACCTCGACCGATTCCTTTTGTCAATATGTGTTGCCGCCCATGATCAGCCAGTTGCGCAAAGATGCCCCCGCGCTGAAAATCGAGCTTTTATGCTCAAACGCCCATCTTGATCTGGGGCGCACGCACGCAGACATTGCCGTGCGCCCGGCCATGCAGTTGCCCGAAGATTTGACCGGTGAGTCATCGGTCGACCTGAGTTTCGCACTGTTTCGGGCCAAGTATCTGGAAAATGACAATTGGTTGGGCCTTTCCGGTCCACTGACCCGGTCGGTTGCCGGCCGGTGGCTGCAAACCAATGTGGATCCTGCCCGGATCGTGGCCAAAGCGGACAGTTTCGTGATCTTGCGCGAAATCGCAGCCGCCGGTGACGGAATGGCGATTTTGCCGGTGTTTCTGGGCGCAGAGGACGACCGGCTGGAATGGGTGCCAGGCATGGTCCCGGACATGAAGGCAGGTATCTGGGTCGCCAGCCATACCGATCTTGCCGATGTGCCGCGCTTTGCCGAGGTACGCCGCGCGCTGGTGCGGATGCTGGTCGCCTCGGCCAGGCGGTTCGGGCCGCCGGGATGACGCCACTCAGGGCAGGGGGCGGATTTTCGGGGTTTGCCTTTCCGGTGTCAGGCCAAAACCGTCGGGAAGCAGATCAAGCCATTCCAACCCTGCCAGCACCAGGCAAATCGCGACGACTGAAAAGACCAGGATCACCCGTTGGGTAGAGGGTGGGTTGCGGACCCAACGCGCCATGCGCAAAAGCGGGGTGATGCGCATCAACCCACCGCATCATCGGTAAAACGTACTTTGCCGATATGGGGCAGATTGCGATCCCTTTGCGCGAAGTCGATCCCGTAACCCACGACGAATTCATCGGGGATTTCAAAGCCGGTCCAGGTGGCCTTGATCGGCACCTCGCGGCGCGAGGGTTTGTCGAGCAGCGCGCAAACCTCAAGCCGCTTTGGCCCCCGGCTTTTGAGCAGGTTGACGACGTGATGCAGGGTAAAGCCGGTATCGACGATATCTTCGACCACGAGGACATCGCGGCCTGATATTTCGCCGCGCAGGTCTTTCAAAATCCGCACCTCGCGCGAAGATTGCATGGCGTCACCATAGGACGAGGCTTCAAGAAAATCGACCTCAAGCGGCAGATCGATTTCCCGCACGAGATCGGCAATGAAAACAAAAGAACCGCGCAAAAGCCCGACCACAACCAGCTTTTCGGTGCCCTTGTAAGCGTGGGTGATTTCCTTTGCCAATGCCTCTACCCGTGCGGCGATGGACTTGGCCGAAATCATTTCGTCGATGGCATATGGTCGATGTGGCATGGCCCCCCCTTGTGCATCCGCCCCCTTCATAAGAGATAGGGCCGGACGGATGATCAAGCAGAAAGGGCATTGATGCCGACACATTCGGAAAATCGGGTATTACCTTGGACCGCCGACGAGATGTATGCGCTGGTCGCGGATGTGGCGCGCTATCCCGAGTTTCTGCCCTGGACGGCAGCGGCGCGTATCCGGTCGCGCAAGCCCGGTGCCGACGGGTCCGAGGTGTTGGAGGCGGATCTGGTGATCTCGTTCAAGGTCTTTCGCGAACGGTTCGGCAGTCGCGTCGTGCTCTGGCCCGGCAAACACCGGATTGACACCGAATACCTGGATGGACCGTTTCGGCATATGCGGTCCTTTTGGGCCTTTGCCGAGCGCACGGACGGTGGCTGCAACGTTGAGTTCTTCGTCGATTTTGAATTTCGCAACGCCATTTTGCAAAAGCTGATTGGCGTGGTTTTTGACGAAGCGATGCGGCGCGTCGTGCGGGCCTTCGAGGCGCGTGCCCGCGACCTTTATGGGACGCGATAGGGTCTTAGCGCAGCGCCGTGATCAGCAGGTCGAGCGCGTGGTCAACCGTGGCGCGGCGCACGTTCGCGCGGCCAATCGGGCCGAATTCGATGGTCTCGCTGACCGGAATCTGCCCTGAAGTGGCCCAGGCGAAACAAACCCTGCCTTCGGGTTTGAATTCGGAACCGCCCGGTCCGGCAATGCCGGTGACGGCAACGGCGAGCGTCGCGCCGGAACGGGCCAGGGCGCCGCTGGCCATTTCACAGGCGACCTCTTCGGAAACCGCCCCGTGCCGCGCGAGCGTGGATTTTCTGACCCCCAGCAGCTTGATCTTGGCGGCATTGGCGTAAGTCACATAGCCGAAATGAAAAATATCGGATGCGCCGGGCGGATCGGTGATTGCCGCTGCAATCATGCCGCCGGTACAGCTTTCGGCAGTGGTAATCACCGCGCCCTTGGCACGGGCCAAGGCAAGCAGCGTTTCGGCGCGCGTCAGGCTCACATCTCTAACAGGATGCTATGCGCAAGACCGGCGGCAATCAGCGTCGCACAGCCTGCAAACAGGCCCGCCCAGAGATCGTCGATCATCACGCCTTTCGCGTCGCCCCGCCGGTCGGCGCGCCCGATCGGGCCGGGTTTCCAGATATCGAAAATCCGGAAGAACACAAAGGCGGCCACCCAGGCAGGCCAGGGAAAAACCGTGCTTTCCGCCCCCGTCACAAAGAAGGCCGCCGATGGAAATAAAAGCGCCAGCCATTGCCCTGCCACCTCGTCTATGACGATTTCCGCGGGGTCTTTGTCGGTTTTTTCAGCCACTTCGCGGTCGATGGCCCAAAAGCCAACCGGGATGACGATCAGCGTGGCCAATGCCAGGATCGGAAAATGCCCGATCCGGTGCAGCAGGACGCCAAGCGCAAGGGCTGCCAATGACCCCCATGTGCCCGAGGCCGGGCGCAAAAGCCCAACACCGAAGAATGTGGCGATCAGGCGGCTGATTGTCATGGGCTTACCAGGGTTACAGTGGCGATTGCGGCAATGCCTTCTTCGCGGCCGGTGAAGCCCAACCGTTCAGATGTGGTCGCCTTCACACTGATCCGCGATGCATCAACATCCACGAACCTTGCAAGTTCTGACGCCATTTCATTGGCATATGGGCCGATCTTCGGGTTTTCGCAGATCAGGGTCACATCGGCATTGGCCAGCTTGTAGCCCCGCCCGTGCGCCAGACTTGCTGCATGGGCCAGAAAGATATGGCTGGCGGCATCTTTCCATTTTGAATCGGAGGGCGGGAAATGCCTGCCGATATCACCTTCGGCAAGCGCGCCATAGATCGCGTCGGTCAGGGCGTGCATTCCGACATCGGCATCCGAATGGCCAAGTAACCCGCGCGAATGCGCCACACGGACCCCGCACAGCATGACGTGATCGCCCTCGCAAAAGGCGTGGACGTCAAAGCCGTTGCCGGTGCGAATATCCACGGCATCCCCTATCATTTTCTCGGCTCGGATAAAGTCGCCGGGCCAGGTGATTTTGATATTGTCTTCGTCACCCGCCACGATTGCAACATCCAAACCGGCGGCAAGCGCGACCTCGACATCATCCGCCGCTTCGCCGGGATGCGTGCGATGGGCGTTCAGGATCGCGGCCAAGTCGAAGGCCTGCGGGGTTTGGGCGCGAGACAGCCCCTCACGCGAAACCGACCCGGTCACTGCGCCATCCGCCCCGCACCACAGGGCGTCGGTGACGGGCAATGCGGGGGCGACGGCTGACGAGGTTTCAAGCGCAACCAGTATTCGATCAATCAGATCTGCTTTGACGAAAGGACGCGCGCCGTCATGTATCATGACCTTTGAAATGCTTTTCGGATCAAGTGATTGAAGGGCATTCTTGACAGATTGCGCACGACTGTCGCCGCCTGCGATCAAGGTGACCCGCCCCCGGAATTCTGCAACCCCTCTGGCCATATCATCGGGATGCAGGACCACGGCGATCCGGGCAAACCTTTTGAAGGCGGCAACGGTCCGTGCCAGAACGGACTTCCCGGCCAGATCGCGCCACTGTTTTGGCGGACCCTCGCCCGCACGTTTTCCTCGCCCGGCGGCGACGATGATGACGGCAATATCGGCAATCTGTGTCACGTGCCTTCCTTTGTCCTTTGCCAAAGGTCTAGTCGGCTGTTGCTGTACTGACAATGCCCCTGAACATGCACCTTCCAAACGCAGTGCCCGAATTTTAGGCAATCGCTGTTTGATCAGTGAATTTCGACCCCCGACAGGTTGCGAAACCCTGCTTGCGGCATTACCAAAGCAGCAATCGCACAAGGATTAGGCACTTGCCCATTCAATTGGCAGATTTGGAACTTGATCCACCGGTCATTCTGGCCCCGCTGGCTGGCATTACCGACCTGCCGTTCCGCCGGTTGGTCGCGCGTTTCGGCGCGGGGCTGGTGGTGTCGGAAATGGTGGCCTCGGGCGAGCTGCTCGGTCAAAAGGCCTCGGTCCGGGCCAAGGCACGCACCGATCTGGGGTTGGCGGATGGTGCGCGCACGTCGGTTCAACTGGCCGGGCGCGAAGCGAAAGCAATGGCAGAGGCCGCGCGAATGGTCGCCGATATGGGGGCGGCGATCATCGACATCAACATGGGGTGTCCGGCCAAGAAAGTGACAGGGGGTGCGTCCGGATCGGCATTGATGCGCAACCCCGACCATGCCTTGTCGCTGATCGAGGCGGTCGTGGGCGCGGTAGATGTGCCGGTGACGCTGAAATGTCGGCTGGGGTGGGATGCCGATTGCCTGAACGCACCGGACCTGGCGCGTCGCGCAGAAACCGCCGGGGTAAGAATGATAACGGTGCATGGCCGTACCCGGCAGCAGTTTTACAAAGGCTCGGCTGACTGGTCGGCAATTGGTTTGGCAAAAGAGGCGGTAAGCATTCCCGTCATCGCGAACGGCGATATCGTTGACAGTGCCTCGGCGCGGGCGGCACTTTTTGCGTCTGGCTGCGATGGCGTGATGGTGGGACGCGGCGCGCAGGGCGCACCCTGGCGACTGGCCGAGATTTCGGCAACGCTGTTTGGCACGCCGCAACCGATGGTCCCGACGGGTGCGGCACTGGTGGATGTTGTGTCCGAGCATTACGAAGAGATGCTGGGTTTTTACGGCTCGGAGCTTGGCGTTCGCATCGCCCGAAAACATCTGGGTTGGTATATGGGTCAGGCGGCCTGTGGTGACGCTGTTCGCGCCAGCATGATAAGGGAAACGGCGCCCGCCAAAGTTCTGGCCCTGATCGAACGCGCTTTTGCCTGCGCCCGCCTGCGTGTGGCCGCGTGACCTTGCCACTCTCCTCCACCCTCTGGGCATCCATACCGGTGCCGACGGTGTTGATCGATGAAAACAACCATACGGTGGCGATCAATCCCGCCGCCGAACTTTTTTTGAACCTGTCGCAAAAATCCGCAAAAGGCCAACCGTTTCTGGCGCGATTGGCCATCGATGTGCCGCTTACAGAGATATTTGCCCGTATACGCGCGGACCATTCCGATCTTTTCATCAACGATCTGTCCGTTGGCACCGCAGACCGCGCACCGGTGGTTTGCAATTTGCAGGCGGCTGCGTTGGGCGACGGATCGGGCATGGTGATGTTGATGATCTCACCGTGCGAACATGCGGAGCGGTTGGGCCGCGGGAAGGCGATGAGATCCGCGGCGCGGTCAGCCATCGGCATGGCCGAAATGCTGGCCCATGAAATCAAGAACCCCCTGGCCGGAATTTCGGGTGCGGCCCAGCTATTGTCGATGAACCTCGGTCCGCAAGACTTGGAACTGGCCGACCTCATCGTCGAAGAAACCCGGCGGGTGGTTAAACTGCTGGAACAGGTTGAACAGTTTGGCAACCTGCGCCCGCTGGAAAAACGTGCCGTGAACATTCACGACATCCTTGACCGGGCGCGGCGGTCGGCGGCAGTCGGGTTTGCCGCACATATGACCATCGTTGAGGACTATGATCCGTCCCTGCCGCCTGCCTATGCGGATCCGGATCAGGTGTTGCAGGTGATCCTGAACCTGCTGAAAAACGCCGCCGAGGCGACAAAATCCAAATCTGGGACCATCCGCATCCGCAGTTATTATGATGTCGCGTTGCGTCGGCGTCGCAGCGATGGCAGCGGAACACCCCTGCCGTTGCAGGTCGAAATCGTCGATGATGGTCCGGGTATTCCGCCGGACCTTGTTGGCGATATTTTTGATCCCTTCGTTTCAGGCCGCGAAAACGGCACCGGGCTGGGGCTGGCACTGGTGTCAAAAATCATTGCCGACCATGACGGATGGGTCTCGGTCGAATCGGTGCCGGGACGCACCGCGTTTCGTCTTTCCTTACCGGTGGCCCCCGAGAAAAGGAGTTAACCCCATGGACGGGACTGTTCTGGTCGCCGACGATGACCGCACCATCCGCACGGTGCTGACGCAGGCTTTGACACGGGCGGGGTGCAAGGTTCATGCCACCTCGTCGCTGGTCACGCTGATGCGCTGGATCGACGACGGTAAGGGTGATCTGGTCATTTCGGATGTGGTGATGCCAGACGGTAACGGGTTGGAACTGTTGCCCAGGATAAGGCAGTTGAGACCGACTTTGCCTGTGATCATCATTTCTGCACAAAACACGATCATGACAGCGATTCAGGCGACTGAAGCCGACGCCTTTGACTATCTGCCGAAACCCTTTGATCTGCCCGATCTGATGAAACGCTCGGCGCGGGCATTGAGCGTCAAGCCCAAACCCGCATCTACCGAGGTTGTGCCACGTGATCCGGGCGACGATTTGCCTCTGGTCGGTCGCACACCCGCGATGCAGGCGCTTTACCGGCTGGTGGCGCGGGTAATGAACACCGATCTGCCGGTCTTGATCAACGGGGAATCGGGGTCGGGAAAGTCGCTGGTTGCGCGGGCCATTCATGATTTTTCGGACCGAAGGTCACGGCCTTTCGTGACGGTTCAAAGCGGTGACTTTGACGCCCAGGACAGCGCAACCAGCCTCTTGGCGCGGTCCCGCGGTGGCAGTATCGTGCTCGATGAGGTCGGTGATTTCAGCGCTGACACGCAGGCGCGGCTGGTTCGGTTTCTGGATGCCGTGCCCGCGGAAGGCCCAAGGATCATCGCGACCAGTCAACGTGATCTGGCCGCAAAGATGGCCGCAGGCACCTTTCGCGAGGATTTGTTCTATCGGCTGAGCGGCATCACCCTGAAGGTTCCGGCGCTGCGTGAACGTATGGAAGATATTCCTCTTCTAGCCGAACATTTTCTGGCGCGCGGTGAACGGGATGGTGCACCGCCAAAGCATCTGAAAGAGGGCGCGAAAGATGTGCTGCGCAGCTATCCCTGGCCCGGCAATGTCCGTCAGCTCGAAAATACCGTTCGCCAGTTGTTGGTAACGTCGCCTGAAAGTGACATCACCAAGGGCGAGGTCGAGGCGAGTCTGGCCAGCGGGCCCGCAGAAATCGGTCGCATCGGCGCAGTTGAAACGAATGAGCGGCTTTCCGCCTCTATCGAAAGGCACCTGCAACGCTATTTTGATCTTCATGGTCAGGCCCTTCCCCCACCGGGCCTATATGGCCGGATTTTAAGGGAAATGGAGGCACCGCTTCTGGAGGTTTCCATGGCTTCGGTCGCCGGAAATCAGGCCAAATGCGCCGATCTTTTGGGCATTAACCGAAATACCCTGAGAAAGAAGCTGACAGAGCTGGATATCCGCGTGACAAGGCGTCGCAAGTTGATGTAAAACCGCAACACAAACCGTTGCCCATCGGCGTCAGCCAATGCAAGGACAGCGATAAAATGGCGGTGGTCACCTTGGTGGCCCACTAGACAGGGGCAAGCTCTTGCAGGGCTTAGCACGCAGTACATCACTGGGGCGCCTTAACCGCCTGCGCAGGCAGCGGCGGTTTCAGAATGCGCTGACGATCGGGCTGGTCATACTCGGACCAATGCTGGCCTTCGGCACCTTCGCGGCCCTCGGTCCGTTCGGGCAGGGGGCTAACTCCACCGCGCTGCGGCTGATTCTGCTGGCCGATCTGGTCTATTTCCTGATGCTGGGCGGCATGGTGCTGGCGCGGCTGGCCCGCATGGTGGCGGCAAGGCGGGCCAAATCGGCCGGCTCTCGGCTGCATTTGCGCCTGACCGGCGTATTTGCCGGGATAGCCTTGGTGCCGACGATTCTGGTGGCAATTTTTGCCGGCCTGACGGTGAATATTGGCCTTGAAGGATGGTTTTCCGACCGGGTCCGGCAGGTGGTGGGCAATTCACTGGCCGCCGCAGAAGCGTATCAGAACGAACACAGGCGCGATTTGTCCACCGACGCTGTAGCGCTGGCGCGGTTCCTCAATGGTGCCCGGCAGACGACCTTTCTGCTTTCCGACAGCGATCTGCGCCAGTTGCTGACCCAGGGGCAGGGGCAGATTCAACGTGGATTGCGCGAAGCCTATGTCATTGACGGTGGCGGCGAACTGAAGGCACGCGGCGAACGCAGTTACCTGTTCAATTTCGAAAAACCGACCCAGCAGGAAATAGAACAGGCGCGTCAGGGCGAAACGGTTCTGATCGAAGATTGGAGCAACAACGAATTTCGCGCCCTGATCGAACTTCCCGCCTTCGTGGACCGGTTCTTGTATGTCAGCCGCGACGTGGATGGCAAGATTTTGAGCCTGCTGGATGAGACCCGCGCCACCGTCGGTCTTTATCAGCAGCTTGAGGCATCGCGCGGCAAGGTCGTGTTTGAATTCGGCCTCGTCTATGTCGGTTTCGCGCTCATTCTGGTGCTGGCAGCGATCTGGATGGGATTGTGGTTTGCCGAAAAGCTTTCGCGCCCCGTCGGGCGGTTGGCCGGTGCCGCGCAAAGGGTGGGGGCCGGTGATCTTCAGGTTCAGGTCGTCGAAGAGGAAGGTGATGACGAAATCGCCATGCTGGGGCGCGTTTTCAACCAGATGACGCGGCAATTGAACACCCAGCGCCAGGCCCTGCTGGACAGCAACCGCACAACCGAGCGCCGTCGCAGGTTGTTTGATTCAGTGCTTTCCTCGGTCACGTCGGGGGTTGTCGGCTTGGGGGCCGAAGGGCGCATTGATTTTCTTAACCGGGCGGCGACCAGGTTACTGCATCTGGATGAAGAGAAAGATCACGACCGCCTGCTCGCCGAGGCTGTGCCGGAATTCGCCACCCTGTTCAGCCGCCTGCGCGACGGTATCGGCGAGGTGGTGCAGGAAGAGATCAAGATCACCCGTGACGGGCGGTTGGAAAGCCTGCTGGTACGGATGGCGATACGGCGCAATGCCGACGGGCGGCTGGAAGGCTATGTGGTGGCCTTCGACGATGTCACCGATCTGGTATCTGCCCAGCGCATGGCCGCCTGGGGGGATGTCGCCCGGCGCATCGCCCATGAAATCAAGAACCCGCTGACCCCTATCCAGCTATCCGCAGAACGTATCCGTCGCAAATTCATCGGACTGGTTGGCGCGGAAGCAGAATCGCTTGGTCAGATGACCGACGTGATCGTGCGTCAGACCGGGGATCTGCGCCGCATCGTTG
>JBATDH010000293.1:0-6229 GCA_049663365.1 Albidovulum sp.
GGCGGTGATCGACTTTATCGTCCCCGCCGCAACCGTCGGATTCGCCGCCCTTGCCGCACAGGCCCGCGCCGTGCATGTGATCGGCACCACCGGGCTTGAGGCCGATCATCTGGCCAAACTGAAGGCGGCCGCCCGCCACGCGGTGATCGTGCGCGCCGGCAACATGAGCCTTGGCGTCAACCTGATGGTGCGGCTGACCCAGAAGGTCGCCGCCGCGCTGGATGAGGATTGGGATATCGAGGTGGTCGAGGCGCATCACCGCATGAAGGTCGATGCGCCGTCGGGCACCGCCCTGATGCTGGGCGAGGCCGCGGCGGCGGGTCGCGGCATTGCCCTTGCCGATCACCGGGTTTCCGGGCGCGACGGCGTCACCGGCACGCGGCAGCGCGGCGATATCGGCTTTGCCGCCATTCGCGGCGGCGATGTGGTCGGCGAACATGATGTGATCTTTGCCAGCAACGGCGAACGCATCGTCTTGCGCCATATCGCCACCGACCGCGCCCTTTACGCGCGTGGTGCGTTGAGGGCTGCCCTTTGGGGCCAGAGCCAGAAGCCCGGCGAATATGACATGTTCGACGTGCTGGGGATTTAAGGTTTCAGCTTGTCGTTATTGCGCAACGCAGAAAGTCTATACCTCACAACATCCGGTACATGATCAACGCATCGACAAAGCCGTGCCGGGGCGAATTGAATGCACCGGCCAGCCGACCAACAATCGCGAAATCATGGCTCTGCCAGATGGCAATGGCGCGGGTGTTGGTCGAAACCACGAAATTGAACTGCATGGCGCGGTATCCGGCATCCTTTGCCGTGATCAGCGCATGGGCAAGCATGGCGCGCGCCACACCTTTGCCCCGCGCCGCATCGGCGGTGACAAAACCGCAATTGCAGACATGCGATCCGCCACCGGTTTGGTTCGGGCAGAGGAAATAGGTGCCCAAGGCAACATCGTTGACCTCGGCTACAAAAACCCGGTGCGATCTGCCAGTCCAGTAGTTGAGCGCATCGTCGCACGAAATGTCGCGCGCCACACAATAGGTTTCGCCGTCGCGGAAAACCGGCTCTAACATAGCCCAAATGGCCTTAGTATCCGCCTCTCGTGCGGGGCGGATCACTGGCCTGGGGTCATTCAGCGGGCTCAAGACTCCGCCCCTGCGTGACAACCGGGGTTGGGTGCGGTTATGTCCCATCGGGAAACTGGCGTTCTGCCGGTGATCATTCTGGCCTCCTCGTTCCGTTCCCTGCCGACACTGGACCAGCCCTATCAAGGCGCGGTTGCGCGAAGACGACGCCACCAAGCTATCGCCAACATGGCTCGAAAAGGCAATATCAGGCGGGTGTCGATCATCCGGCCTCCCTCAAGAAACCACCAAGCCCTCTTCCACCTGCATTCTGTCAGAGATAGGGTGTGCGCATGAGCTGGACGATCCCGAATATCCTCACCGTTCTGCGCCTGCTCGCCGCGCCCGGCGTGGCGATCATGTTTCTCTATTTCCATCGCCCCTGGGCTGACTGGTTCGCGCTGACCCTGTTCGTCAGTGCCGCGATCACCGACTATTTCGACGGCTATCTGGCGCGCCTGTGGAAACAGGAATCGAAATTCGGCGCCATGCTTGACCCGATCGCCGACAAGGCGATGGTGGTGATCGCGATCATGGTGATCACCGGCTATTCGGGGATGAACCCCTGGCTGATCCTGCCTGCCAGCGTGATTCTGTTTCGCGAGGTATTCGTGTCCGGCCTGCGTGAATTTCTGGGTGCCAAGGCCGGGTTGCTGAAAGTCACACCACTGGCGAAATGGAAGACAACCGCGCAGATGGTAGCTATTGCGGTGCTGTTTCTGGGCACCGGGCTTGAGCATCTTGAAGGGATTGCCCGTCGTGGCATGACGGCGGATCAATACGCCGAGGCTGTGAGCGTGGGTCTTGCCGATCCGATCCGCAGTTGCGGCACACGCGGCTGTTCGTCCGTTGCCACGATTGTCGGGCTGGGCTTGATCTGGATCGCGGCCGTTCTCACATTCATTACCGGATGGGACTATTTCCGCAAGGCGCTGCCATTCTTGAAAGACGACAAATGATCGACATTCTCTATTTCGCCTGGGTGCGTGAACGTATCGGCCTGCCAAAAGAGCGGCTGGAAACCACCGCGCCAACGGTGGCCGCGCTGGTCGATGAACTAAAGGCCCGCGAAGACCGCTATGCCGCCGCTTTCGCCGATACCTCGGCGCTGCGCGTGGCGCTCGATCAGGAACTGGCGGAATTTTCGGCCTCCCTTGCGGGCGTCCGGGAAGTGGCATTTTTTCCCCCCATGACGGGCGGCTGACGATGCCTGTCCGGGTTCAGGCTGAATCATTCGATTTCGGTGCGGAATGCGCGCGGTTTGGTCAGGGTGGCCGCGATGTCGGGGCGGTTGTGACCTTTCTCGGCGTGGTCCGCGATGACAGCGGAACCCTGACGCAGATGGAGATCGAGCATTATCCCGGCATGACCGAAAAGGCGATTGCGGCCATCACGGACGAGGCGGTTGCACGTTGGTCCCTTGCCGAGGTTCTGGTCATCCACCGCTTCGGCACCCTGACGCCCGGCGAGTCCATCATGATGGTCGCCACGGCGGCACGGCACCGGTTTGCGGCGTTTGAGGCTGCCGAATTCCTGATGGATTACCTCAAATCCCGCGCGCCGTTCTGGAAAAAGGAAATCAACGCCACCGGTACTGGCTGGGTCGAGGCCAAAGCGGAAGATGAAACCGCGCTGAAGCGCTGGTAGAGGAAACCCGCTTTAACTCGCCTCGATCCGCTCGATATGGGTTCGCATCTGATCCATTTCATGGCGGGCATCGCGCAATCCGTCCATCGCGGCGCGCAGTTCGGCATTGGTCTGGCTCAACTGGCTGGCCAGTTCCGCCTCGCGGGCTTCGATGTATTGGAGCGCCTGGTCGCGGGTTTCTTCGGCCTCATGCAATTCATGCGCCATCTTTTCCAACTCGTCCATTTCAGTCTGTGTGACGCGGGTAAGCCTGTGCATCATCCAGGATGCAAACCAGCCGAGCGCGAAGGCGACGAAGAGGATAATTGCCGTGGCAAAAATGAATTCGGTTCTGTTCATGGCCTTGCTTTGCTGTGCCAGAGGGCTTCGGTCAATCTCCCGATATCGCGTTGGCCATGGCCCGGCAACCCTCAGAGCTTGGGCGGTGGGGTCTAACGCGTAGCTTCAGGTCTTTTCTTGGGCCGAAGAGTATCCTTGTCGGGCGTCGATACCGTGATTTCGTCCAATGCGGTTTGCGAACTATCCTCACTATCGCTTGCGGTATTTGTCACTTGGGCAGCCGTATCAAGCAGTCGAAATTCAATCCGGCGATTGGCTTCGCGGCCTGCTTCGGTGCCATTGTCCCCAATAGGTTGGGTTTCACCGTAACCCTCAGAGGTCAGGTTTCCGGTCAGAACCCGGCGCGACATCAAAGCGGCGACAACCGCATGGGCGCGATCACGGCTTAAGGTAAGGTTCATTTCTTCACGCCCCTGACTGTCGGTATGCCCGCCTATTTCCATGGGGAAATCCGAACAATCCTTCATCAACTCGGCCAGTTTATCAATTGTCCCTTTGGCATCCGCGGCGATCTGGGCGGACCCCGGTTCAAAGTTGATCTTGTGCTCAGAAAGCAATGCATTGATATCGGCGGCGCATTCTTCTGCGTCGGGCAATCCCAAAAGCGGGTCAAGCGCCGGGTCGTAACGTATCTCCAGATCGTAGTCCTGTGCCGTCCCGAGCCTGTCCGATAGAATGCGCGAAATCGTGTCGCTGGTTGCCGTAGAACCCGTAACACCGGAAATCTTTATCGAATTGGGTTGCACGACGGCCTCGCCGTTGCTGAGTTCACCCAAAGCCTCAAGCGCCGACAATACCCGCAACGGCCAACCCATCGGGACATCGGAATCAAGCCTGGTGGCGGCATAGACGTCATCCGACCCGAACCGCGAGCGGGCAAAATTCTCAATCGCCTCGCGCGACATGTCATCGCCGACGCGCCCGCGCATATCCACGCGTCCCTCATTGTTGAGCGTCGCCCGGAATTCCAGAACCTTGCTATCTTCCCCCGGTGAAACTTCGGGCGGGGTCAAAAGAGCATGGAGCGAGAAGACATCCGGCAGGTTGGATTCAAGCTCGCCCACCACCCGATCAAAAGCGGCCTGCGACACGGTTTCATCCGCTATCAGTGAAATGTCGGCGTCGGAAAAAGTGATCGACCCCGCGCCAAGTTCCTTCATCGCCGCCAGCCCCATGACCACAGCATCGGCCCAGTCGGGGGTCGGCACGCCGAGGCCGATGGTGCATTTCGTCTTGCCAATGGCGCCCGCATTTGCGGCTGCCGCCTGAATGCGGTTGCGGGATCGCTCGTTCTCGGCCGAGCAGGCGTCAAAACGGGCGCCCGCCTCATTCATAAGGAAACGCAACGTGAAAGGGGCGATGACCGGGCGCGGCGCTGAAATATCCAGCGCCAGATGCAGGCCACGCGGCGCCTTGCGGGCCAAATCCGATTCGAGCCGAGCCTTTTCGGCGGCGCTGTCGCTGATGGCGGTGATCGACACCCGCTGCGGTGTGATTGATATTTTTGATCGGGGGAGCTGGGCCAAGGCTTTCAGGCCGAATGAAACGGCAGCACTCCAACCCTCCGGCACCGGATAATTGGTGGTTTCCAGCATATCCGTAACAGTGCCGTCTGTTGTCAGCTGGGAAAGACCCTTCAGGATGCCTTCCCGTTCAGCTTCGGCGGGGATCAGCCCGATTAGCGATATTCCGTCACCATTGCGCAAAATCTCGATCGAAAATTCCGGGGCCTGCAAATTTGCCGCGTCAACGACATCCATGGCATCTGTCAGCCTGTCCGGGTCAACAATGCCGCCGGCAACCTTCAAGACGCGAAACCGGTCGGATTCGGTTGGGGCAGTGCCGCTCAGAAAAACCTGGAGCCCGTCGGTCCCCACCTCGGCCCAGCCAAGATCGGCTTGCGCCAATGCCTCGCGGATACCGTCGGCGGAACGGTTTTCGACAACGCTGGCGGCCAAGGTCGCCGCAACGAAGGACAGCACTGCGGCAAGGCCGAAAGCGGCAGGTCCGATGGCTTTCAGAGGTAGTTTCATTAAAACGCGGGGCTTTCATCGGTAGGTCGACGTATATCCCATAAGCGCCCCGCGTGCCCGGATCAATCACAGGAAAGCCGCCCCAGCAAGAAACAGCGCAGCGATCAGGCCGGTATCGCGATTGTGCCGGAACAACCGCAGGCAATTGGCGGAATCATTGATATCGAGTTGACGCATCTGCCACAAAAGATGCCAGCCCATTGCCCAGGGCGCTATCAGCGCGATACCCAGCTTGACCGGACCGGCGGATGGCAGCAAGGCCACAAGTATCGCCATACTCATCAGAAAAACGGTCAGGATCAGGAAAAGACCCAGCCACTTGCCGGTATTGTCGCCAAAAAGCCGCGCCGTGGATTTCACGCCTATCAGCACATCATCTTCTTTGTCCTGATGGGCATAGATCGTGTCGTAAAACAACGTCCAGGCGATGCCGGACAGGTAAAGCAACAGCGCGGGCAACGCCAGGTGCCCGGCATGGGCGACATAGGCCAGCAAAGCACCCCAGTTGAAGGCAAGGCCCAAAAACACCTGCGGCCACCAGGTGAACCGTTTGGCGAAAGGATAGGTGGCAACCAGGGCAAGCGACGCCACGCCCAGTATCACGGTTGTCGTATTGTAGCTGAACAGCACCAGCCCCGCGATCAGCATCTGTGCGATCATCCAGACCAGCGCCTGCCTTACCGTGACCTGCCCCGAGGGAATAGGCCGCGACCGCGTACGCGCCACGGACGCATCGAAATCCCTGTCGGTAATGTCGTTCCAGGTACACCCTGCACCGCGCATCAGCCAGGCCCCCAGGGCGCAGCCGGCGATGATCCACAGATCCCAGAGCCGCCAGCCGCTGACCGACGCGGCCAGCGCCACACCCCACCAGCACGGCAGAAACAGGAGCCAGGTGCCGATGGGCCGGTCCGCCCGTGACAGGCGCAAATAGGGTCGGGCGAATTCCGGCGCGCGCCGGTCAACCCAATTGTCTTGCGGCGCATCCGCAACCTTGCCCGCAGGCTCTGGCATTTGGTCGGTGGGGCTCATAAGTTCGGCCTCATGGCTCAGGCAAAGATCAGATTACATGTAGACCACCCCTTGGGC
>JBATDH010000294.1:0-4917 GCA_049663365.1 Albidovulum sp.
CGCGTCAGCGATCCGACATCAATAGGCCTTGCCGCGCGCCGAAACCGGCCAGACGGTTTCCACCTTGCCGTTCCGCACACCGACATACCAGTCATGCACGTTGCAGGTCGGGTCGCAGTGCCCCGGCACCAGCCGCAACTTGTCATTGACCTTCAGCGCGCCTTTCGGGTCGGCAACCACGCCATGCTCATCGGAACATTTCAGGTATTCGACATCGTCGCGGCCATAGACCTTGGGCAGGCCGCTATCGACGGATTGAGCCTTCAGGCCGGCATCGACAATCGCCTTGTCGGCCTTGGAATGGCTCATCACCGTGGTCAGGATGAACAGGGCGTTTTCCCACTCGCCCTGATCGATGCGCTGGCCGTCCTTGTCGAGGATGCGGCCATAATCAACGTCCATGAAGGCGTAGGAACCGCATTGAAGTTCGTTGTAGACGTTTGAGCCGCTCTCGAAATAGTAGGAACCGGTGCCGCCTCCGCCCACGATGTCGCAGTCGAGACCCTGTGATTTCAGCGCCTGCACCGCGTCGGCCACCTGGGCGATGGCCACATCCAGCTTGGCCTTGCGATCCGCATAAAGGTCCATGTGCTGCATGGCGCCCTGATAGGCCTGGATGCCCGCGAATTTCAGGCCGGGGGCCGCGTCGATCAGCTTGGCGATCCGCACCACATCCTGCGAGGTGCTGACACCGCAGCGACCCGCACCGCAGTCGATTTCCACCAGCGCTTCCAGTTGCGTGCCATGCTTGACCGCGGCGTCCGACAGGGCCTTGACGTTATCGGGGTCATCGACACAGACCAGAATACGCGACCCCAGTTTGGGCAAACGCGCCAGCCGGTCGATCTTGGCGGGATCGGTCACCTGATTGGAAACCATCACATCCTTGATGCCACCGCGCACGAACACCTCGGCCTCGGAAACCTTCTGGCAGCACACGCCACAGGCCGCCCCCAGCTTTTCTTGCAGTTTCAGCACGTCGACGGACTTGTGCATCTTGCCATGCGCGCGGTGACGCATCCCGTGCGCCCTGGCGTAATCGCCCATCTTCTTGATGTTGCGCTCCAGCGCATCAAGGTCCAGCACCAGGCAAGGCGTCTGAATATCCTTTTCGTCCATGCCGGGCACGGCAGGAACATCATAGCCTACTTCGAGTTTGGAAAAATCGGTTTGTACGTTCATCTTGTCAGACTCCCAGTCAGGTTTTCATCCAGGGCAGCTTGTCGAGATCGACATTGCCGCCGGTTACGATGACGCCGACGCGTTTGCCCGCGAAAACGTCCTTGTTCTTGAGGATCGTCGCCAGCGGCACGGCACTTGACGGCTCCATCACGATCTTCATGCGCGCCCAGATCAGCCGCATCGCGTCGATGATTTCCTGTTCCGATGCAGTCAGGATATCGGTCACATGGTTGGACACGAAATGCCATGTCAGATCCTTCAGCGGCACTTTCAACCCGTCGGCAACCGTTTCCGGCGCATCGTCGGCGATGATATGACCGGCTTTGAAACTGCGATAGGCGTCATCGGCCTGCTCCGGTTCTGCCGCATAGATTTTCACATTCGGCGCAAGGTTGGACAGGGTCAGGCAAGTGCCCGAAATCATCCCGCCGCCGCCAATCGGGGCCACGACCGCATCCAGCCCTTCGACCTGTTCATTGAGTTCACGCGAACAGGTTCCCTGACCGGCAATCACCCGGTGGTCGTTGTAGGGGTGGACGAAATCGGCCCCGGTTGCTTCCTGGACCTTGGCGAACACCGCTTCGCGCGACGTGGTCGAGGGTTCGCATTCGGTGATCTTGCCGCCATAGCCGATTACCGCATCCTTCTTGGCCTGCGGTGCGGTGTGGGGCATGACCACATGGCAAGGAATGCCGCGTCGCCCGGCGGCATAGCTGAGGCTAAGCGCGTGATTGCCGGAACTATGGGTGCAGACGCCGTTTTTGGCCTGCTCATCGGTCAGACCGAAGACCGCGTTCGAGGCCCCGCGCACCTTGAAGGCCGCGGCTTTCTGGAAGTTTTCGCATTTGAAAAACAGCTCGGCCCCGGTCAGCGCATTCAGAAAAGACGACGTCAGAACCGGCGTGCGGTGCACATAGGGCTTGATGCGTTCATGCGCGACCAGCATGTCGGCAAGGGTCGGGATATACATGTCCTGCGTCTCCATGCTCAGGCGGCGGCCTTGGCGGCCACCGCGTTGCCGCGATAATATTCCTGTGCCGCCGCAACGCCAGAGCCCAGTTTGACGTTCAGGCCAAGATCGGCCATCACCATTTCGGCGGTGGCCAGACCCGAGAGCATCAGCACATCGGTCAGACTGCCGAGATGGCCGATGCGGAACACCTTGCCCGCCACTTCGCCCAGACCGACACCAAAGGCGACACCGTATTTGCTGGCGGCATGGGTTACAATGCTGGTGGCGTTGAATCCCTCGGGTGTGCAAATGGCACTGACCGTGTCGGAATAGACATCCGGCGTCTTGGCGCAAAGCTCGAGCCCCCAGGCCCTGACCGCGTGGCGCACCCCTTCGGCGATGCGGTGGTGACGGGCGATGACGTTGTCGATGCCCTCGTCCAGGATCATCTGGCTGGACAGTTTCAACCCGTTCATCAGACCGACCGGCGGCGTGTAGGGGAAAGCGTTGCTGGCATAGCCCTTGGCCATATCGGCATTGTCAAAGAAGGTCCGCGGCAGTTTCGCGGTTTTCGCGGCCGCCATCGCCTTGTCGGAAAAGCCCAGGATCGCCAGACCGGCGGGCAGCATGAAGCCTTTCTGGCTGCCGGTCACGGCAACATCGACGCCCCAGTCGTCAAAGCGGAAATCCATCGACGCGATCGAGCTGACGCCATCAACGAAAAGCAGCGCAGGGTGCTTGGCCGCATCAAGTGCGCGGCGCAGGGCGGCAATGTCGGATTTTACGCCGGTGGCGGTTTCGTTATGGGTGGCCAGAACCACCTTGATTTCATGACTCTTGTCGGCGGTCAGAATTTCTTCGTACCTGTCCGCAGGCAGACCGGCACCCCATGGCGTTTCGATCACCTGCACGTTCAACCCATGCCGCTGGCACATGTCGATCCAGCGGTGGCTGAACATGCCGTTGCGCGCCGCCAGAACCTTGTCGCCCGCCGACAGCGTATTGGTCAGCGCGGTTTCCCAGCCGCCAGTGCCGGTGGACGGATAGATAAAGATATGCGCGCCTTCGGATTTGAGAATTTTGCGCACGTTGTTCAGGCAGGGATGCAGGATTTTCCCGAATACCGGCGACCGGTGGTCGATCGTCGGCATGTAGCAGGCCTGCCGAACCGCCTCGGGCATATTCGTCGGGCCGGGGATGAAAACCGGGTTCTGAAAGCTCATGACACGCACTCCTATAGCTGTTTCGTCCAACTTAACGCAAAGTCATGCAGCCGTATATTTTTCTGAAAAACGTTTTCAAAGAAGTATGAAATGAGTAATATATCCAAATATTCAATGATTTAAGTTTTTCACTAGCCAACATCCATTTTCACGAATATCGAGAAGGTCTTATTCGGCGTTGCGCAAGGGGACCGTGATGGAGACGAATCAACGCCGCCTCGGCCGACCCAAAGGGACCGGCAAGAACGCCTCGCCCACCACCGTCCAATCCCTTGACCGCGCCTTGGATGTGCTCGACGCGCTGGCCCGCAGCAATGGCTTGACCCTGACCGATCTTGGCACCGAACTGGATCAATCGCTGGCCACGCTGCACCGGGTTTTATCCACGCTCGAGGCGCGGCAAATCGTCGAGGTGAACCCCCATACCCAGGCCTGGCACATTGGGGCGATGGCGTTCCGGCTGGGGTCGGCCTTTCTCCGGCGCAGCAGTGTCGCCGAGCGCAGCAGACCCGCGATGCACGATCTGACGCAGGCGACCGGGGAAACATCCAATCTGGGGATCGAGCGCAACGGCGAGGTCATGTTCGTCAGCCAGATCGAGACCCATGAAACCATCCGCGCTTTCTTTCCCCCCGGAACCATGTCGCCGATGCACGCCTCCGGTATCGGCAAGGCGCTTCTGAGTTGTTTTTCCGAGCCGCAGCTTGACCGGTTCCTGCGCGACAGGACATTGGAACAGTTCACGCGAAACACGGTCGTATCCCAACCGGCCCTGCGCGAAGATCTTCGTCAGATACGCGAACGCGGCTGGGCGTTTGATGACGAAGAAAAGACCTATGGGATGCGCTGTGTCGCGGCCCCGATCCTTGATATTTACGGCGAGGCCATTGCCGGAATTTCGGTCTCCGGCCCGACCCACCGGATGCATGAAAGCCAGATTGGCCGCATCGGAAAACTGGTGCGCGAAGCCGCCCTGACCGTATCGCGCGGTCTTGGTGCCCCGCAAGCCGGTTGAGGCCTGAGTGGATCAGAGGCGCGGGCATTTGGTGTGGACCTGAGCCACGCGGTGCCTGAAATCGGCGTCGCGCCGCCGTCACGTTTGCGTCCCGCATCCGTCCCGCATCCGTCCCGACAGGGCGCGCGGGCGGTTCATGCGGCGCTAACCCGGCGCGTGGCAAGATTTGCCCGCCCGAAAGGAACCCGCCCCATGCCCCGCCCGACCAGCGCCGACACCCGGCGCGCCGAAAAATACCACGAGCTGGCCCTGACCGTCCGCGACCTGGAGGCCGACCTGCGCTGGGGGTTTGATAACAGCCCGCGCATCCCCCGCGCCTGGTTCGAGATCGCCCAACGCCCGGTGGTGCCGCAAAAGGCCAAGCTGACGCTGCGGATCGACGAGGACATCGTGGCGTTTTTACGCGCCACCGGGGTCGGCCATCTGAGCCGGATGAACGCGGTCCTGCGGGTGTTCATGCTGGCGCGGCTGGCGGGGGTGGTGACGGGGGCCGAGTCGGTTCGCTACCAGCCGACGCTCGAGGAGGAGGAAATGACCCTGCGCCG
>JBATDH010000295.1:0-3007 GCA_049663365.1 Albidovulum sp.
GGCTGGTGCCCGCAAGCTCAAAGCCCCCCGCAGCCAATGCCCCCAGGGGGGTCCAGCCGGTGTTCAGCGCGTTGCGCAGCTTCAGGACCGGGCTTGCCCCGGAGGCATCGACCCAGATCTGCCCCGCCGTCGTGGTGCTGGGGGCGGTCGCTCCGTAGGCACAGCTTTGCAGGGCGGCGAGGATCAGGTTCAATTCGGCACGGAACTGTGCCCCTGACTGGTTGGCAAGATTGTAGTCGACGGCCATCAGAGAACCTCTTCAGCATGAATGCGCAGCTTGGAGACCAGCACGTTGTAATCGGGACTGGCAGAGATCAGCCGGGCCCGCAGTTCCACCGCGCGCACCTCATCTTCAGAACTGTCGAGCCGCGACCATGCCGACCAGACGGGCGACCGGCGGGGTTATCATCGGTGCTGCGCGCCTCGACGATGACGTCGATTTCCGCGCCGTCGGTGTCATCGACATCGAGCCAGCTGTCGATCGGGGCCAGGCGATCATCGATCATCCCGCCGAGGTTCAGTGCCGCGACATCAATCTCGGAGCGCAGCCGCACTCGGCGCAGGGCGCCAAAATCCATCCCGGCCGGGAAGGTAAAGACCCCTTCCGCGGCGATATCGGTCAGCTTCAGCGCCCCGGCATCGATCTCGACGTTGGCTTTGCTGCCGACCCAGCCCGGATTGGCAGTCAGGCTCAGCACCGGGGCAAAGGGCAGCACCTGCGCGCCCTTGGTCACCACAGCCGCCACCGGGCCAAGATTGCCGGAATTGTCCTTGGCGCGCAAAAGATAGGTGCCGGGTTTGAGTGGCACCAAGGCGACAGCATCGGAGCCTGCCACCTCATCCATGCTGGTCGATGTGGCCCAGGTTGCCGTCAGGGCGGCTGAATGACGGATCACGATGCGCCCGCCGATGCGGACGTCGAGATCAGAAGATGGCAACCACTTCAAGATGGCGAGGCCACCGGCGGTCTGGATCGTCAGGCTGTCCAATGCCGCAGGCGGTACGGTCAGGCCGAGGATCTCGATCAGGGCGCCGACATAAGGCGATGACACCCCGATCACCGACAGCGATTTGACCGTCACCTCCCACTGGCCCGGCTTCACATCGCGGATTTCCCAAAAGAGCTGGTCGGTTTTCCCAAGCGCGATCCAGTCCTCGCCAGTTGCTGAGCCGTCCGGCTCCTGCACGCGGCGCGCCCGGATCTGATACTCGCGCACGAAGTCCGACGGTGCCTCGGTCCAGGCGGCGCGGATCAGCGTGCGCACGCCGGTGCCGCTGCGGGTCTCGTACATTGCCTCCTGCAGCTGTGGCGTGCCGGGGGCAGGCACATCCCCGGCACCGGGAAGGCTGGTGCGCGGGGCGGCGGCATAGATTGCCGCCTCGGAGGCCTGCCAATCATAGACGAGAGGCGAGGTCTCGCGCAGCACCAGTTCCGGCAGCAACAGAGCGCCATCGCCGGACGCCGTCAGATCAAGGCTCACGCCCTGCACCTCAAAGGGTTTTGCCGCAAAGCCCCAGCGGGCATAGGAGAGCATCACCGTCTCGCCCACCCCGGCGCGCCAGGCCGCGAGCTTGCCTGCAAGCTTGACCGTCATTTGCCGCCGCGCGCGCTCCAGCTCGATCTTCGCCAGCCGCTGCGCCATCGCGGCCGAGATGGTGAACGGCAGCGAGATGTCGCGCCATTTGCGCAGCCCGCCGTCCTCGGCGAGATAGACGGCACTGGCATAGGCCGGGAAGTCATCCGGTTGCCAGTCGTTCTCGGGGCTGACGAACTGGCCGCGCACCGCGTTGAAGTTTTCTGACTGGCTGACGCGGGTCGCGAGCACCAGACCGCCAGACCGCACATCATCGGCGGTCAGTGTCACCTCGGGCAGCCGATACGCCCCGGCATGGAGGCGCCAGGTGCCGCCCTGCAAGGCTGAGCGCCCGGCCATCGACGACAAGAGCCCCTCGATAATGGTTTTGGGGCTTTCCGCCAATGACACAGTGCCGTTGCAGGCATAGCGCCGCTCGGCGCCGCCGCTCGCAAGCGGCACCCATTCGTCGCAGATGTTTGCGGCTTCGATCACGCTCCCAGTTTCAACCCCAACGGCCGCCCCCCATGCGGCCCCGATGCCATAGGCGGGATGGGCCAGATAATCGGCCAGGCAGAGAGCGGGGTTTTCTGAATAGCCGCGTGATCCCGTGCGCGGATCGAGGATGTCGTCCTTGCCCTCCAGATCAACGGTGATGTTCGGAATGCCGCCCGGAAAGGCATCCGGGTCATAGGTAAGCCGCAGATAGAGGGCGGCGCAGCCCGCCAATCGGTGAGCGGCGGTCCATTTATCCGGCACTTCGGCGATCAGGCTGGCAAAAGCGGACTGATCGTCGGCGCCGAGGCGTTTTTCCACCGTGATCTTGCCCGCCCAGCGGCCCTGCACGATGCCGCCCGCTGTGACGGCCATCTCCCCCTCGAACCAGATTGCGCCAATTGATTTCACCCGGTGTGCGGCCAGCACGATCACCAGATGCAGGAACTGGTTCTTTGCCCCCGAGGCGTGCACGAAGACCATCACACCGCCCTTGCGCGCGCGGCCGTAGACCATGTCGCGCGGCACCACTGGCTCGCGCACCGTCACCGTTCGGGCCTGCAGGGTGGTCTTCGGCTTTGGCATCAGCGCCTGGCTGGCGTAGCTCAAGAGAAGCGTGCCGCCGAGCCGTACGAGGGCCGCGCCAATGCCGCCTGCGGCCAGCACGCCAGAGATCGCCCCGGCGATTGCCGTGACCGCAGAGACGATGAAGGGCATGGGCAGGCTTTCTTTTCTACACGCGCCAGGCCAGTGCGCAGGCGGCGATCGGAACCAGAGCAAGCCCAGCGGGGGCCATTCCGGCCGCCTGCGCCCCGAGGCAGACGCCAAAGCCGAGGCCTGACTTGGCAAGAACGATATCGCCGCGTTGGGCGAGGTGGATCGAGGGCAGTGGTTTGCCCAACAGTGCGCGGCCCATGGCCTCGAGCGAGGGCCAGCCC
>JBATDH010000296.1:0-4653 GCA_049663365.1 Albidovulum sp.
ACATCATCACCGCTAGGCGGATGATCTCGGGGCTGGTTTTGAAATACCGAAAAGGGGAGCGTTTTGTCATTCGGCAAAGCTAGGCCGGCGTCCTGCCCAGCTCAAGCCAGTTTCCTCTGACAAGACCCTATACGCACCTGCAGCCCCACTCACCGGTCAGGCCGAACGTTACATCAAACGCGGATCAATGAACCATGTGGGTCTTGTCGTCAGTGACATAGACGCCGCCGAGGCAGCCGTTCGCGCCGCCGGGTTTGAACCCCATTCCCACGCCGATTATGAACCGGGCCGACGGTTCTATTTCGACGGCGATGATGGGGTGGAATATGAATTGGTCAGCTACGCCGTCTGATTGTCCTATGGGACGCATTTTGCACCCGCCGGGTGCAGGGATTGGCGGATTATGACAATGCCACGCCTCGCGCGAATTCGCCGAACCGGGGCTTGGACATGGCCGTCTGCACGCCTATAATCACAGCGACACCAGCCGGAGTTCCCGATGCGCACCGCCAAGATCGCCCGCAAGACCGCCGAAACGAATGTTTCGGTTGAAATCAACCTCGACGGAACCGGCAGCTACGCCAACAAGACCGGTGTGGGTTTCTTTGACCACATGCTTGATCAACTGGCGCGCCATTCGATGATCGACATTCAGGTCACGGCCAAGGGCGATCAGCATATCGACGATCACCATACCGTCGAGGATTGCGGCATTGCGGTGGGTCAGGCGATTGCTAGGGCGCTTGGCGACAAGCGGGGCATCTGCCGCTACGGGCATTTCAACCTTGCGATGGACGATGCGCAGATCGCCTGCGCCCTTGATCTGTCGGGGCGGCCCTATCTGGTCTGGAACGTGGAATTCCCGACCGCCAGGATCGGCACCTTCGATACAGAATTGGTGCGCGAATTCTTTCAGGCGTTCAGCACCCATGGCGGGATCACCCTGAATGTCGACCGCTTGCACGGCCTCAACAGCCACCACATCGCCGAAGCGGCGTTCAAATCGGTTGCCCGCGCGCTGCGAATGGCGGTTGAACCCGACGCTCGCGCCGCCGGAGCCTTGCCCTCGACCAAAGGTGCGCTTTGATCTGATGCGCACGGTTCTGGTCGATTACGACAGCGGCAACCTGCATTCCGCCGAAAAAGCCTTTCAGCGCATGGCGGCGGAAACGCGTTCAGGCACCGTACAGGTGTCATCGCGGCCAGAGGACGTAGCCGCCGCCGACCGGATCGTGTTGCCGGGCGATGGGGCCTTTCCGTCCTGCCGGGCGGCGCTTTTGCGCTTCGACGGGCTTTTTGAGGCGATTGAAGACGCCGTGACCCGCCGGGCCATCCCGTTTTTGGGGATATGCATTGGAATGCAGATGATGGCGACGCGCGGGTTGGAATTTGGCGAAACACCTGGCTTTGACTGGGTGGGCGGGGATGTCATCAGGATCACCCCGGCTGATCCGGCGCTCAAGGTGCCGCATATGGGCTGGAACGATCTGATCATCGACCGGTCGCACCCGGTTCTGAAAGGTATCGAGACGGGCCAGCACGCCTATTTCGTCCACTCCTATCATTTCCGCGCCGCCGATCCCCGGCACCGTCTGGCGCATGTCGATTACGGCGGCGATATCACCGCCGTAATCGGGCGCGACAACATGGTCGGAATGCAGTTCCACCCCGAAAAAAGCCAGGCCACGGGGCTGAAACTCATCGCCAATTTTCTCACTTGGCACCCCTGATGGATATCGCGGCGATCTTGCGCGAAATCCATCAATCCGTCGGTCAAAGCCCCGACCGTGGCGCGGTCGCAAGCTACATCCCCGAACTGGCCTGCATTGATCCGCAGCGCTTTGGCATGTCCATCGTGCTTGCCGATGGCCAACAGCATTCCATCGGCGACGCGTCCGAGCGGTTTTCGATCCAGAGTGTTTCCAAGACGTTTGCCCTGGCGCTGGCGCTCGGGCGGCTGGGCGACCGGCTCTGGACACGGGTGGGGCGCGAACCGTCCGGGCTGGCCTTCAATTCCATCCTTCAGCTTGAGCATGAGGCCGGAATCCCGCGCAACCCCTTCATCAACGCGGGTGCCATCGTCGTCACCGACGCCGTTCTGGCGGGCCACGCGCCGCGCGAATATCTGGGCGAGCTTTTGCGTTTCATCCGGGCAGCGGCCGAAGATGACGACATCCATATCAACGAAAGCGTCGCGCGTTCGGAAACCGAGACCGGGCATACGAACTTTGCCCTTGCCCATTTCATGCGCGCGCATGGCAATCTGCAAAATGCCCTGGAACTGGCGCTGGGTGCCTATTTTCATCAATGCGCCATCGAGATGACCTGCGATCAACTGGCCCGCGCGGGGCGGTTCCTGATGGGCGTACGCGCCATGCCGCGCCTTGTCTCACCCGACCGGGTAAGGCGGATCAATGCATTGATGATGACCTGCGGGCATTACGACGGATCCGGCGATTTTGCCTATCGGGTCGGGTTGCCGGGAAAATCCGGCGTCGGCGGCGGCATACTGGTCATCGCCCCCGGTCGCGCCGCGATCGCCGTCTGGTCACCGGGCCTCAATGCCCAGGGCAATTCCAAGCTGGGAACCGAGGCGGTCGAAATGCTTGCGCGCCGCACCGGCTGGTCGGTCTTTGGCTAACAGGACGACCCCAACCACGACGGCTCTTGCTGCCAGCCTATTTGATCCTAACCCAGGTTTGGCCATCACATATCCGGCCGAGACAGCCCGGTACCCGCAGCCGGTTGTCATTCAGCCTGGCTTTGGCCGCGTATGATTTGCCTGATGCGCCGCAGTTTCTTTTGAAGTTCCCGAACCGCGTTGCAACGGCATGTCTTGGCGGTTTACCGATAGTTCGAAAGCGCAATTCCCGAAAGCACGAAAAAACGACCGTCCCAACGCGGCAACGGTCCCGCGTGGTCCGCTGAGTTCATCTTGTCAGGGTTTGGGTCTACAGCGTTTCGACTTATACTTGAATCACCTTTCGCTGCCTGAAATCAAAGATTTGGGCGCGATAGGTGATAAATGGTGTCTCAAGTAAAGTCGAACCGCTTTAGCGACCGGAAAAATCAGCCGACGAGTTCGAGACCCGAGAAGAAATAGGCAATCTCGACCGCGGCGGTTTCCGGGGCATCCGATCCATGGACCGAGTTTTCGCCGACCGACAGCGCAAATTCCTTGCGGATAGTACCCGCATCGGCATTGGCCGGGTTGGTAGCGCCCATCACTTCGCGGTTTTTCGCGATCGCATTTTCACCTTGCAGAACCTGCACGACAACCGGCTCGGACGCCATAAATTCGGTCAACTCGCCAAAAAACGGGCGGTCCTTGTGAACTTCATAGAATTTTTGCGCCTGGGCTAGGCTCAGATGGATGCGTTTCTGGGCAGCAATCCGCAGACCGGCCTCTTCAAATTTGGCATTGATCTTGCCCGTCAGGTTGCGACGTGTCGCATCGGGTTTGATTATGGAAAGGGTGCGTTCGATCGCCATGGTGTTTTACCTTTTTCGATGATGTCCCGCAGCCCGTGCTGCGCGCTGAAATCCGGGTGCCTGCTAGCATGGCGAAACGGTGAAGAAAACCCCATGCGCGCCAAATGATCGACGCCACTGATTGACGTCGGCGCGCGCATCAGGCAAGCGGTGCGGATGCTCAGGATCGCAGATATCACCTACTCGGTAGAAGGTCGTCCCCTATTTGAAGGGGCGTCAGCAACGATTCCGACAGGCCACAAGGTCGGTCTGGTCGGCAAGAACGGCACCGGCAAGACCACGCTTTTCCGGCTGATCCGGGGGGAACTGGCGCTGGAAGGCGGCGAAATCGCCATGCCGTCGCGCGCCCGTGTCGGCGGCGTTGCCCAGGAAGTGCCGTCATCGTCAACCTCGCTTCTGGACACAGTGCTGGCGGCGGATACGGAACGCGCCGCCCTGTTGGCCGAGGCGGAAACCGCCACCGATGCGCATCGGATCAGCGATATCCAGAACCGTCTGACCGATATTGATGCCTGGTCGGCGGAAGGGCGGGCTTCGGCGATCCTGCGTGGTTTGGGCTTTGATGCCGAGGCGCAGTTGCGGCCCTGTTCGGATTTTTCCGGCGGTTGGCGCATGCGGGTGGCCCTGGCGGGGGTTCTCTTCGCCCAGCCTGACCTTTTGCTGCTGGATGAACCGACCAACTATCTCGATCTGGAGGGTTCGCTCTGGCTGGAAAGCTACCTGGCGAAGTACCCGCATACGGTGATCATCATTTCGCATGACCGTGGCCTTTTGAACCGGGCGGTCAGCGCGATCCTGCATCTTGACCACCGCAAACTGACGCTCTGGTCCGGCCCCTATGACCAGTTCGCCCGGCAACGCGCCGCCATGCTGGCCGTGCAGGCAGCCGAGGCCAAGAAACAGGACGCGAGGCGGGCACATCTGCAAAGCTTCGTCGACAGATTCAAGGCCAAGGCATCAAAGGCGGTGCAGGCGCAAAGCCGGGTCAAGATGCTGGAAAAGATGACCCCGATCATGGCCCCTGAAGAGGCCAAAAAGCAGGTCTTTACCTTTCCCGCCCCTGAACAGTTGTCGCCGCCGATCATCACCATGGATGGCACCGCCGTCGGCTATGATGGCCCGCCGGTGCTCAAACGGCTCGATCTGCGCATAGATCAGGAC
>JBATDH010000297.1:0-17843 GCA_049663365.1 Albidovulum sp.
TTCCGCAGCAGGCCGCGCCACAAAGCCGCAGCCCACGGCCAGCGCCGGGGCAACCTTGCGCGCGATCATCGCGTTCGGAAAATTCCACGGCGTGATCGAGGCGGCAACGCCGATCGGCTGCTTGATCACGGTGATGCGCTTGTCGCGCTGATGGCCGGGGATGGTTTCACCGTAAATGCGCTTGGCCTCTTCGGCAAACCATTCAACGAAAGAGGCACCATAGAGAATCTCGCCCTTGGCCTCGGCCAGCGGCTTGCCCATCTCGGCAGTCAGGATCGCCCCCAGATCATCGGCATTCGCCACCATCAGATCATGCCATTTGCGCAACACGGCGGCACGTTCCTTGCCGGTCTGACTGGCCCAGTCGCGGCGCGCCACATCAGCGGCGGCAATGGCGCGGGCGGTTTCGGCACGCCCGAGGTTCGGCACCGTGCAGATCACATCGCCCCGCGCCGGGTTGGTCACCGGGAATGTGCTGCCATCCTCGGCATCGACCCATTGGCCCGCAACATAGGCTTGTGTTACCAGAAGTGACGGGTCTTTCAGAAGCGCGCGCAGGTCAGTGACGGAATCGAGCATGGGAACCCCCTTTGTTTACGATTTGATCAAATGCACTTGCCTGGCTGGAATGTCCAGCGCTGGCGATGCAAAGGATGGACGACATGAGATTTGATGACGCCTTTGCCAATGGCAAATATATCCCTGGCGGGGACGAGTATCCAGCCCGCTGGGCAAAAGCGGCGGCGGATTTTCGCGACGGTCTGGGCGACAGGGCCCGGCTCGGGCAGCGTTATGGGGCGGGTAGGGCGCATTGGTATGATCTCTTCCTGCCCGACACGGAACCATCAGGCCTGATGGTGTTTATCCATGGCGGCTATTGGTTGGCTTTCGGCCCGCGCGATTTCTCGCATCTGGCGACGGGGGCGCTGGCGCGGGGCCGGGCGGTGGCGATGCCGGCTTATACCTTGGCGCCTGCCGCGCGCATTTCGGCGATGACACAGGAGATTGCCACGGCCATAAAGGAAATGGCCGGGTCGGTTGCAGGACCGATCGTCGTGACCGGCCATTCGGCAGGCGGGCATCTGTCGGCGCGGATGGCCATGGCAGATGTTGCGCCGGGCCTGGGCCTTGCCGGAAGGATGCGGAGGGTCATGCCGATATCACCGCTCTCCGATCTGCGGCCCCTGATCGAAACCTCGATGAACGACACCCTGCGCCTCGACCTGACCGAAGCGCGCCGCGAAAGCCCGGCCCTGCGACCGCATTGCCCGGACGTGCCGGTTCATGTCTGGGTCGGCGGGGCCGAGCGTCCGGCCTTCCTCGATCAGGCCCGCAGGCTCGGCAATGCCTGGGCCTGCCCGGTGACGGTCGATCCCGGCAAACATCATTTCGACGTGATCGAAGGGCTGGAAAGGCCAGACAGCGCGCTCCTGTCGGCGTTGCTCGCATAGGCTTCATTTCTTCCGCCCGACGGGAATGATTTCGGCGCACCCCGGCGTAAAACCCGATCCGGCCCAATCGCCCAGCCATTGATCAACCGCCAGGCCCGCATCCGCGATCAGCGCACCCAGATGTTCCTGCCCGCAAAATCCGATTTGCGACCGGGCTCTGAAAACGCGGCCATCCGATACGACCCGGTAGTGGGTTTCATAGCTTACCACCCCGGTCGCAGGATCATGCTCGACATCATTCCAGGCTTCAACCTTGCCGCATTGCGGATCGTCGATCTCCCAGCGCGTCAGATCGGGTCGCCAATGTTCCCATTCGCGAGCCTCAGGGTTGCGGCTGTCAAAGACAAACCGCCCGTCCGGCGCAAGGTGGCGCGCGATGGTGCGCAGACAGGCGCTGCGATCCGCGTCCGTCAGCATGACCTGAAAGGCATGACCCGTCATCACCACCAGATCGAAAGCCTGCCCAAGATCAAGGTCACGCGCATCACCCTGATGCCAGTCCACCCGTCCGGCACCCGGCTTCACAGCCGCAAGGTCAAGCATGGCGCGGGCCGGATCGACGGCGCTCACCTCGGCCCCCTGTTCTGCCGCGATACGGATCGCCAGATCGCCAGTACCGCAGCCAAGGTCGAGCACCGACCGGCACCCGGCAGCGAGATCGAGGCAACAGGCCCGGTCGGCGCTCCAGCCATTGTCGAGATCGTAAAACCGCGCCAAGGCGCCATCATTGTAAAGCGCGTCCTCAGCCATTGCCAAAACGGTCCCGCCAGATCGGCAGCACATCGCCGGGACGCGCCTTGGCCAGAAAAACTGCGCGGGCAATGGCGCGGGCCAGACAGCAGGCGGCGGCATGGCCCAGCAGAAATGGGTCCGCCAGCGGATCGGTCAGGGGCCGCGCCCCGGTCGCAGCGGCAAACACCAGATCACCGTCAAACGGTGTGTGCGACGGCACGATGGCGCGCGCCATACCGTCATGGGCGGCAATGGCCAGCCGCTGAGTCTGCGCCTGTGTCAGCGATGCGTCCGTCGCTAAGATGGCGATGGTCGTGGCCTCGCCCGGTCGTTTGGCCAGCGAAGGTTCGGCACCGGGCGCAAAGACCGGCGACAGACCCAATCCACCGAATTCGTCGTCAAACTCCCAAGGGGCGGCCCAGAACTGGCCCTTGGCACCGCCTGTCACCGCCCCCAGGGCATTGACCGCCACCAGCGCCCCGACGGTCAGGCCACTGTCGAGCACCACCGATGCCGACCCGAGCCCGCCTTTTAGGCCGTGCACCGTGGCCCCGGTTCCCGCCCCGGCAGTTCCCAAGGCAAAATCGGCCGCCGCCGCCGCAAGTGCCGCCAGCCCCAGCCGTTTATAGGGATTGTCGCCCCAATCCTTAGCCCCGCCATTCAAAAGATCGAACAGGATCGCCCCCGGCACGATCGGCACCCGCTGATCGCCCACCGCAAATCCGCGCCCCTGCGCCCGCAGCCCATCGGCGACGCCGGAGGCCGCATCCAGCCCGAAAGCCGATCCGCCCGACAACACCAGCGCGTCCACCTCCTGCACCAGCTTGTCCGGCGCCAGCAGATCGGTTTCGCGGGTGCCGGGCGCGCCGCCCATCACATGCACGGCGGCGGTGAAAGGGCGGTCGGCCAGAAGCACGGTGGCCCCGGTCCGGATGCCATGATCCTCGGCATTACCGACGCGCAGACCCGCCACATCGGTGATCAGATTCTTCGGCCCTGGGCGCATCCTCACTCCTTCTTCTTTGTTCCCAATACTCCGGGGGTGCGGGGGCAGCACCCCCGCCCGCTCTCAGATACAGCGCCCGCCATCAACCTCAAGCGCCACCCCGGTGATCATCGACGCCTCGTCCGAACACAGGAACGCCGCCGCATTGCCCATATCCTCGGGCGTCGAAAACCGCCCCATCGGGATCGTGGCCAGAAATTTCGCCCGCATTTCCGGCGTATCCTCGCCCATGAAGGTTTTCAGCAACGGCGTTTCCCCCGCCACCGGGCAGATCGCGTTGACCCGGATGTCCTCGGGGGCAAGCTCGACCGCCATGGCCTTGGTCGCCGTGATCATCCAGCCCTTGGAGGCGTTGTACCAGTTCAATCGCGGGCGCGGGCTCAACCCCGCCGTCGAGGCGACATTGAGAATGGCCCCGCCCGCAGCTTTCATATGCGTCACCAAGGCGCGCGCGGTCAGATAGACCGATTTGCAGTTGACCGCGAACACCCGGTCGAAATCGTCTTCGGGCACCTCTTCCAACGGCATGGGCATGTGGGTCACACCGGCATTGTTGACGATGATGTCCACCCGCCCGAAGGCATCAATCGCCTGCCGAGCCATGGCCCGGACGCTGGCAGTCAGGCTGACATCAGCGTGGCAGGCAAAGCCACCGATGTCAGCGGCGACTCTTCCGGCGGCGGCCTCGTTCAGATCAACCACCATCACCCGCGCGCCTTCGGCGGCGAACTTGCGCGCGATACCCGCGCCAAAACCCGATCCCGCGCCGGTCACGATAGCCGTTTTGCCCGCCAGCCGCATGTCAGTCTCCGTTCCCCATTCGCTCAACCTGCCTGAAGCCGGGCAGAAGGCAAGGGCGTTTTGCTGGCACCTTGCCTTTCGGCGGGGCGAATGAGAGGGTCGCGGGAAATCACTTGAGGAGCGAATAATGGAAAAAGTGGCCATCATCACCGCGGGCGGCAGCGGCATGGGCGCGGCGGCAGCGCGGCGTCTGGCAGCCGACGGATTTCGCGTGGCGATTCTGTCATCCTCCGGCAAGGGCGAGGCGCTGGCCAAGGAGTTGGGCGGTATCGGTGTCACCGGATCGAACCAGTCCGAGGCCGATGTGCAGCGACTGGTCGATGCCGTAATGAAGAAATGGGGCCGCATCGACTTGCTGGTCAACAGCGCGGGCCATGGTCCGCGCGGTCCGGTGCTGGATCTCAGCGATGACGACTGGCACAAGGGGATGGAGGTGTATTTCCTTTCGGCCGTGCGTCCGACCCGCGCCGTCATGCCCGCGATGAAAGCACAGAAATCTGGCGTGATCATCAACATATCCACCTTCGCGGCGTTTGAACCCGATCCGGTCTTTCCGACCTCGGGGGTGTTCCGCGCCGGTCTTGCGGCCTTTACCAAGCTTTTCGCCGATGCCCATGCCGCCGACAATATCCGCATGAACAATGTGCTGCCGGGGTTCATTGACAGCCTGCCGGAAAAGGAAGAATTCCGCTCCCGCATCCCGATGGGCCGCTATGGCAAGACCGAGGAAATCGCCGGTGTGATCAGCTTTCTCGCCTCGGATGCGGCGGGTTATATCACCGGCCAGAACCTGCGCGTCGATGGCGGCATCACCCGGTCGGTCTGAGGACAGACCGGGGCGATTGCAGGCGCAACCGATCACACAAGCCGGGCGCAGATTGACCGACGGGTCGCCTTGCGCCCGGACTTCTTGATCAGCCGCAAGCGATCTGGCGCGCCTTGGCAACCAGATTTTCCGCCTGCCGGATCGAGGCATAGTCGATCAGCCGCCCATCCAGCGAAACCGCTCCCTTGCCCGCGGCTTCGGCCTCGGCCATCGCCTTGAGGATGCGTTCGGCGCGGCCGACTTCGGCGTCGGACGGGCTCATGACCTGATTGGCAAGGGCGATCTGGCTGGGGTGAATCGCCCACTTGCCTTCGCATCCCAGCACGGCGGCGCGTTTCGCGGCGGCGATGTAGCCATCGGGATCAGAAAAGTCCCCGAATGGTCCGTCGATCGGACGCAAGCCATTTGCCCGCGCCGCAACCACCATCCGGGCCAGCGCATAGTGCCACATATCCCCCCAATGGGTGGCCCGGTTTCCACCACTGTCGGGGTCGGTCAGAACCGCATAATCCTCGTTCACGCCGCCGATGATCGTGGTGCGCGCGCAGGTGCTCGCGGCATAGTCGGCAACGCCGAAATGCAGGCTCTCGTTGCGCGGCGAAGCGGCGGCAATTTTAGCCACGTTTTGCATGCCCAAAGCGGTCTCGAATATATGCTCGAAACCGATGCGTTTCTTGTAGCCTTTTGCCGCTTCGATCTGGGTCACCATCATGTCGACGGCATAGACGTCGGCGGCGGTTCCGACCTTGGGAATCATGATCAGATCAAGACGCTCGCCAGCTTGTTCGACGACATCGACCACATCGCGGTACATGTAATGCGTGTCCAGGCCGTTGATCCGGATCGACATGGTTTTGCTTCCCCAGTCGATCTCGTTCAGGCCCTTGATGATGTTTTTTCTGGCCTGTTCCTTTTCGTCCGGTGCCACCGCATCTTCGAGGTCAAGGAAAATCACGTCGGCGTCAGATTTAGACGCCTTTTCAAACATTTGCGGCTGGCTTCCGGGCACGGCCAATTCGCTGCGATTCAGCCGCGCGGTGGCCTGGTCAATGGGGTGAAAACTCATCTCGGGGGGATCCTCTATGTTGCGATTCGAAAGTGGCGGCAACAGAGGAAGGATAATTTTATTTCTGTCAAGTGGCAAAATTTGGTCAAATATTTCGCCGCCGGGTTGCTCCGACAGCGTCGGTCAGCCCGGTTTATGGGTCGGCAAGCGCGACGAAAAATAGAACGCGACGGCCTGAGTTCGGCTGGTCACCGAGATCTTTTCGTAAAGGTTCGACAGGTGGAATTTCACGGTGTTTGCAGTGATGCCGAATTCCGCCGCAAGCTGGCGGTTGCTGAGGCCCTTTGACAGGGCTTCCAGCAGCGCCTTTTCGCGCTTGGTCAGCAGGTGGATCGGGTCGCCCTGAAGGTCACGCACATCCAGAAACGGAAACACCATCTGCCCGGCTGCGACCGCCGCACAGGTGTCGAGCAATCCCTCGACCGGACCGTTGCGCGGCGAAAAGCCGCCCGCCCCCGCTGTCATCGCCAGACGCGGCAGATCGCCGGTGGGGTCGCCGTAGATGATCACCCTCGGTGCGGTGGCCTGGTCGCGCAAAACCTCGACCAGCTTCTGACCACCCAGAACCGGCAGGTTCCAGTCTATGACCCCGATCTGCACCGGCACCCGCATGACCGACCCAAGGAATCCTTCCGCCGTTGCCGTCGTCGCCACCAGCGAGAATCGCGGATCCTGATCGAAAATCTCTGACATCGCCGACAGAACCAGCGGATTGCTGTCCGCCAGGGCAACGGTCACAGGTGCGGTGCCAGATCTAACAGTCTGCAATTATTATTCTTTCTCGAAAAACCTACCCTATGAGGTAGGTCTGATTTGAACATGCCGTCATACTTCTGCCAATTTGGGTAGTTTTTTTACTACCCAAATAGATACCCAAAAGCAGGAGTAAGGGAGGTTGCGGCAAAAGGCAACGCGGGATTTGGTGCAAGGATAAATTGTTCATCCCGTCGATCAACTGACCGAGGCCCAATCCATGAATACCGCAACCATGTTCCCCAAACTCGTCATCCCCAACACGCTCGCGGCGGGTCCGGGGCCGGGCAACACCGATCAGCGGGTTCTCGATGCCTTTGCCGGGGCGGGTGTCGCCGACCACATGCAGCCCGACGTTCTGCGTGGCATGATCGAATGCAAGCACATGCTGCGGGCTTTCATGGGCACGGCCAACGTTCATACCTTCGCCGTCGCCGGAACCGGATGGAGCGGGCTCGATTGCATGATGTCGGCGGTGATGCCGGGCGACAAGGTTGTCGCCTTTGCCAATGGCACCTTTTCGGGCATCGACGCATTGACGCTGCGCCTGAAGGCCGCCACCCGCGAGGAACTGGCGGCCAACGCGCTTGACCCGAAGACGGCAAGCGTCACGGTGATCAACGTGCCGCACGGGCAGTCGGTGACAGGCGCGATTGTCGAGGCGGCACTGGCCGAACACAAACCCAAATGGGCCTTCATGGCGCATTGGGAAACCGGTTCGGGCCGTATCAACGATCTGCGCGGTTTCTCGGACGCCTGTGCAAAACATGGCGCGATGGGCCTGGTGGATGCGGTTTCGTCACTCGGCGTCGAAGATTTCGCGCTCGATGATTTCCCTGGCGTCGTCGGGTGGGCATCGTGCCCGCAAAAAGGCATGTTGTGCCTGCCGCTGACTTATGCCCCGGTCAGCTTTACCGAGCGCTATATCGAAACCTTGAAGGCCAACGGCTGCTACACCTACGCCAATCACCCCATCTTCGAGGCGCGCCATTGGGGTATCGTTGACGGCAAGGATGTCGAAAAAGGCACCTATCACCGGACCCATTCCGGCTATGCGGTCGCGGCTTTCCACGAAGCCCTGCGCATCAACCTTGCCGATAGCCTTAGCGCGCGCGCCAATGCATATGCCCGCCATGAACGGGCATTGCGCCACGCTGTCGAAGCAATGGGCTGTACTGTGACCTCGAACATGACCAGCCTTGTCGTTCTCAATCTGCCCGACCGGATGGCGGGGCGCGAAATGGAACTGGTGCAGAACTGCCGCGCCAAACACTTTGGTATCTGGCCCACCCTGTCGGCACCGGTGCAGATACGGATCGGCATTCTCAACCAGTTGTCCCAATCCGCCATCACCGAAATTGTCACGCGTTTTGCGCAGGCGATGAACGATCTGGGCGCAGAGCTTGACCTTGACGCCGTGGGCGATGTGCTTGCGTCGCATTACCGCACCAGCCTGGCCGCATAAGGAACTCAGCATGGACATTCATGAATATCAGGCCAAAGAAATCCTCAGCAATTTCGGGGTGGCGGTGCCGACCGGGGCGCTGGCCTACAGCCCCGAACAGGCCGCCTACCGGGCGCGTGAAATGGGCGGTGACAAGTGGATCGTCAAGGCCCAGGTTCATGCCGGGGGGCGCGGCAAGGCCGGGGGCGTCAAGCTTTGCGCCTCTGACCACGAAATTCAGGAAGCCTGCGAAGGAATGTTCGGCAAAAAGCTGATCACCCATCAGACCGGCCCCGAAGGCAAAGGCATCTACCGCGTCTATGTCGAGGCGGCGGTGCCGATCGCGCGGGAAATCTATCTGGGGTTTGTTCTCGACCGGTCCAGCCAGCGGGTGATGATTGTAGCCTCGGCGGAAGGCGGCATGGAAATCGAGGATATCTCTGCCAACAAACCGCAGTCGATCGTCCGTTCGACCGTTGAACCGGCGGTGGGCCTGCGCGATTTTCAGGCGCGCGAAATTTCGTTCGCGCTGGGGATTGAGCCTGCACTGACCCAGCAGATGGTGCGCACCCTTCAAGGCTGTTTCAGCGCGTTCCGTGAACTCGACGCCACCATGGTGGAAATCAACCCGCTGGTGATCACCGGTGACAACCGCATTCTGGCCCTTGATGCCAAGATGACCTTCGACGACAACGCGCTTTTCCGGCATCCGCAGATCAGCGAATTGCGCGACAAAAGCCAGGAAGACCCGCGCGAAAGCCGGGCGGCGGATCGCGGCCTGTCCTATGTCGGGCTGGACGGCAATATCGGCTGCATCGTCAACGGCGCCGGTCTGGCGATGGCCACGATGGACACGATCAAGCTCGCCGGCGGAGAACCCGCCAATTTCCTCGACATCGGCGGTGGTGCAACCCCGGAAAGGGTGGCCAAAGCGTTCCGGCTGGTCATGTCGGACAGCAATGTTCAGGCTATTCTGGTCAATATCTTTGCCGGTATCAATCGCTGTGACTGGGTGGCCGAAGGTGTGGTTCAGGCGCTTCGCGACAACCCGGTGGACGTGCCGGTGATCGTTCGGCTGGCCGGAACCAATGTCAAGGAAGGTCAGAAAATCCTTGCCAAAAGCGGGTTGCCGATCATCCGCGCCACGACCCTGATGGAAGCCGCTGAACGGGCCGTTTCTGCCTGGCAAAACGATGTGAAACAGAACACCAATGTGAGGGTCGCCCAATGAGCATCCTGTTGGACCGCGATACCCGCGTGATCGTGCAAGGTATCACCGGGCGGATGGCGCAGTTCCACGCGAAAGACATGCTGGACTATGGCACCAACGTCGTTGGCGGCGTGGTTCCGGGGCGCGGCGGAGAAAACGTGTTCGGGGTTCCGGTGTTCAACACCGTAAAAGAGGCGGTTGACGCCACCAAGGCCGACGCGAGCCTTGTGTTTGTGCCGCCGCCCTTCGCCGCCGACAGCATCATGGAAGCCGCCGATGCAGGCATCCGCTATTGCGTCTGCATCACCGACGGCATTCCGGCGCAAGACATGATTCAGGTCAAACGCTACATGATGCGCTATCCCAAGGAACGCCGCATGGTTCTGACCGGTCCGAACTGCGCCGGCACGATATCCCCCGGCAAGGCTTTGCTGGGAATCATGCCAAGCCATATCTACCTGCAAGGGCATGTGGGAATTGTCGGGCGGTCCGGCACCCTGGGATATGAGGCCGCAGCCCAGTTGAAAGAGCTGGGCATCGGGGTATCGACCAGCGTCGGCATCGGCGGCGACCCGATAAACGGATCATCCTTCCGCGACATCCTCGAACGGTTCGAAGAAGATGACGACACCCATGTGATCGCCATGATCGGCGAAATCGGCGGGCCACAAGAGGCCGAGGCCGCCGCCTATATCCGCGACAACATTTCCAAACCCGTGGTGGCCTATGTCGCCGGACTGACCGCACCCAAAGGCCGCACGATGGGCCATGCCGGTGCCATCATTTCGGCCTTCGGTGAAAGTGCGAGCGAGAAGGTCGAAATTCTGTCGTCGGCTGGGGTGACTGTTGCCGCCAACCCTGCCGTCATCGGCCAGACAATCGCCAGCGTGATGTAGGGGCAATCATGGCAACCTGCAAAACCCTTACATCCCGGCGCTGGCCAGACTTCGGCGGCGAAGCCAAGCGTATTGATCTGGCCAACGCGCCCATCCGGGGGGGTATTGCCCATACACCCGTTGAACTTACCGAACGCGCTGCTGATCTGACGATCCGGCTGATCCTGTTGGCGGCACAGCGTACCGCAGACACCAATCGCGCCTTGCGCCCTGGAAACCGGGCAGCCAGGGGGCCTGCCGATCTGACCGGCACCAGAGTGGCGGGAAAGACGCTCGGCATCATCGGCTATGGCCGGGTCGGTCAGGCAGTGGCACAACGGGCGCGCCGGGAATTCGGCATGGCTGTCGTGGTCCACAACCGCCGCCGCGTGGACCACGCCGCTCTGGCTTTTGCTAATGCGACGCAGGCCAACGATCTAGCAGACTTGCTGCCGCAATGTGATTTTGTCTCGCTCCATTGTACGGGTGAGGCCGCCAATCACCATATGATCAACGCGCTGCACCTCAATCTGATGAAACCAGACGCGTTTCTGATCAACACGGCTCAGGGCGATCTTATCAATGAAATAGCGCTTTTCCACGCGCTGGCCTTTGAAACAATCGGCGGCGCGGCGCTTGGCCTGCGTGACAGGCAACGCGCAATCACACCCGACCTGATAAGCTGTGACCGTTTGATCCTGCCGCCGCATCGCGAATGCCAGCCGCACGGCGGCTTCGGTTTTCGTGCCACAGGGAATTCGACGGCGTCTTTTGACAGGCAGACACCCCCTGACCGCGTCAACTGATGGATCAGGCAATGGCAATCCCAGTCCGGGAAAACTCTGTGCCCTATGCGCAGGAACTGCGGTCACTGCTCCTGACGCTGCTGGCAGATGTCGTGCGCAAACGCGCGCCCAATGTTGTCAGCCTGCTGATCGCACCTGACCAAATGTCCGATGTCCAGGCGATTGATGCCAGCGATTACCTGCAAGCTACAAACATCTGGTTTCAGCTCCAGAAAATCGCCGAAGAAATCGCAGCCGTCAAAAACCGCCGCGAAACAGAGGCCACTGACGGACCCGAGGCGGTAGAGGGCAGCTTTGCCCAAGTCATGCATGACATCCGGGAAAGCGCGCCGGAAACACTGGACCATGCAATTGCGCAACTATCCATCGGACCGACCCTGACCGCACATCCGACCGAAGCCAAACGTGTAACGATCCTGGAAATACACCGTCGTATCTACCGCCTTCTGGTATCGCTTGAAACGCAGCGCTGGACACCGCGCGAACGGGCCGCGATGACCGACGAATTGCGTACAGAGATCGACCTGCTTTGGCTGTCGGGTGAATTGCGCCGTGAGCGGCCGACACTTTCCAACGAAATCGACTGGGGATTACAGTTCTTTCGCGACAGTCTGTTCGACGCAACGCCGCAGTTGTTTGAGCAGTTTCAAAGGACCCAGGAAACGGCGATCGGTCAGGCCCGCGCAGTCGCCCGGCCCTGTCTCAAGTTCCATTCCTGGATCGGCGGCGACCGGGACGGAAACCCGAATGTGACGGCAGACGTTACCCGCGATGCGATCAGCCGGGGGCGCGATGCGGCGGTGCAGAAATATCTGCAATTGCTGGGCGATGCCGCCGCCCGTATCAGCATCAGTGGTGCCCTGGCCAAGGTTCCTAATGCGCCAATGACGGCGCTGGAGCAGGTGATTGCCGCCTGCAACGATCCCGACGCATTGCGACGGCGAAATCCCGGCGAGGTTTTTCGCCAGGCGCTGGGGGCCATCGCCATGCGCCTTTCGGGAGCCCGGCCTTACGGGCAGCTTCGCGACCTTGTCGCCGACATACTGACCGTCGAAACAGCGCTGGACAGTATCGGGGCCAAGTCACTTGGCGACCGTTACATCAGGCCGATCCGCTGGCGGGTCGAGGTCTTTGGCTTTCGCACCACTTCGCTTGATATCCGGCAAAACTCAACCGTCACCACTGCGGTTCTGTCCGAGATCTGGGGCAGCGAAGCCAAAGCTCCGCACTATGGAACCGCCGCATGGTCAGCCCGCCTGCGGGCGGAACTCGGCCAATCCGCCCTCCCCACCGTCAATCCGGACGCACTCGGCGATCAGGCCAAGGAACTGATGTCCCTGATGGAGGTCATCAAAGCCGCCCAGCAAGGCGCCGACCCCGACACAATCGGTGCGTTCATTCTGTCGATGACGCGGTCGACGGACGATTTGCTGGCGGTGTACCTGCTGGCCCGCTATGCGGGTTTCCCGGCCGAGGAAATTGATCTGCCGGTCGTGCCGCTGTTTGAGACCATTGGCGATTTGCGCAATGCGGCGGGCATCCTCAAAGACCTTATCGCCGTCCCCCTGGCGCGGCGAAGCCTCAGGCGGCAAGGCAGCAAGATCGAAATCATGCTGGGCTATTCGGACAGCAACAAGGATGGCGGGTTCATCTGTTCGATGTGGGAATTGGACAAAGCCCAGCGCAAAATTACCAAGGCATTGAATGGCCTCGGGTTCCAGCCCGCCTTTTTCCATGGGCGCGGCGGGTCAGCCAGCCGTGGTGGCGCGCCAACCGGGCGGGCCATAGCGGCGCAACCTGCGGGCACCATCGGCGGTGCGATACGTACAACCGAGCAGGGCGAAGTCGTCTCGTCCAAATTCGCCAATCGTGGGACCGCGCTTTACGAATTGGAATTGCTGGCGTCGTCCGTCTTGCGCCACACGGCTCTGTCCGCGCTGGAAGATGCCCCCACTCCGGAACATGACGACGCGCTGGAAGCATTGTCTGGAATGTCACAGGCAGCCTATAGCGATCTGCTGCATAGCCCAGGGTTTTTACACTATTTCCAGCAATCCAGCCCGGTCGAAGAACTTGCCATGCTCAAGATCGGGTCGCGCCCCGCGCGCCGTTTCGGTGCCGGGGGCCTTGCCGATCTGCGGGCTATCCCTTGGGTTTTCGCCTGGTCCCAGAACCGCCACCTGCTGACCGGCTGGTACGGATTCGGCACCGCTTGCCGCGATTTCGAGAGGGTTCGCGGCAATGACGGCACATGGATGCTGGCGCAGATGTATCAAAAATCGAAGCTGTTCCGCCTGATGGTCGATGAGGTGGAAAAAGCCTTGTTTCAGGCCGATATGGACGTCGCGGCAACCTATGCCACATTGGTCAGCGACCTGCCGCAACGAACGGCCATCTTTGCCAAGATCACTGCGGAATACGGCCGTTCCCGGCTGGCTATTCGGTCAATCACCCAACAACCCAGTCTGGCCGCCCGTTTTCCAATGCTGGCCGAACGGTTCGACCGCATCCGCCCCCATCTCAACACCATTCACGGGCTTCAGATCGGCCTGCTTCGCGACCTTCGCAGCCAGCAGAAATCACGCAGCGCCGTCCCGTTGCTGCAATCCATGAACTGCATCGCCGCGGGGCTTGGCTGGACAGGCTAGAGCGTGTTGCGTTTGACAGGATTCAGCTATTCACCTGTCGCCGTGAGGCAGCGGTTGCTGCTTACCGGATCATCCGGCCGACCCGCTTGGCCCCACCCCCAGCCACAATTTGCCATCCCGATACCCACCACGGATCAGATAGCCCGGTTCATTGACTTCGGGGTGGGCGTCGGCCCAGTCGCGATAGCGGTCATTAGTGACAATCCGCGCACCTAGAAACCGGGCCGCCTCCAATATCGTCGGATCAGCGGGGGCACCTTTATCGACGACCATGATCCGGTCTTCGGGCAGGCCGAGCAATTTGCCCATTGCCCGATTATGCTGATACCTGCCGGTAACCAAATGGCCGGCATTCGCATCGAACACCACGCCCGGCGTATAGCCAAGTGCTGCAACCTGCGCCACCACATCACGCAAGGTATCAATCTGCGGCGTCCCGCCCTTCCAGTGCATCGCGTTCGAGCCGTCGATGACAAGATAGTTCTGCGCCGAAAGCCGTCGCTTCCCTTTGCGGCGAAAAAGCGCGCGCAACAACAAGAACAGGCTGGCCAAGGCGGATGGCCCAGCCACAAGGATAAGATCAAGAAAACCCGGTTGGATCAGCGCGGCAAGGACACCCGTCAGCGAAATCAGCAACAGAAGCAATGGAACCAACATGAACCGCGTTTACCCCGCCATATGATTTGCCATTCCACAAAAGCGCAATTCAGGGTGGCCTCTGCGGACCTTGCCCGCAAACCGTGCAATCGCCACGCTCAATGCAACCGCGCCCGCACCAGAAACCCTTCCACCGTTGCCTCGCCCAGCGCCCTGAGCGCCTCCAGCCTGTGCAATCCCTCGATCAGCACGAAATGATCCCCATCGGCGCGCACCGAAATCGGCGTGGTCTGGCCCTCTTCCAACATGCTTTCGGCAATCGCCTCCACTTTGGCGGGATCAAGCGTTTTTGCGCGTTTCACCGGTACGTGGATTTTGGCGATGGGAAAGGCCTGTTTTTGCAGCATGATTTGGCTATCCTCTCCTTTTCCGGTGCAGCTACCCTGGGCGCCTACGCCCGATCAAGCCTAGCACAGCCACGAACGGTGGCAACGCCCGTGATAGGCAGGGGATTTCAGGTCAAACAAGCCATGACCGCCAAACCTTCCCGCGCCCCTTACTCTGGCCGCAAATCCCAACTGAACCAGTAGTGGTCGCCGACCGCCCGTGCATCCTTTATCACGCGCGCGACATCCTTGGCAGCAACCAGGCGTTTCTTGGTCCGGAACAGCCATTCCAATTGCATGCTCCCCGGCGTGTTCGATGCCCCCTTGTAGGTGAAAACGAAGCTCGGATTCTCGATCCGCACGCTGTCCGGGGGTTGAAACACTATTGGCGCATCGAGAACTTCGACCACGTGACGAAAATATTTTTGTTCCGGCAAGGCGAGAGACCCGTGGCGCGGGCCGATCTGCACATCCGGGTAAAGCCGTCCGAAGTCCTCGGCAGCAAAAACGAAATCTTCCGCCAGACCATTTTCATCAAGCGCCGGGTTGGGTATGCGGTACCGTTCGGTCATGGTGAACACATTGGCAGTCCGGTCATCCGTAGCGGACAAGGGCAAGAACACTTCGATTCCGGGATACTTGTCGGCATAAAACTCCTGATAGTCCCGGCTCATATCCGAATGCGAGGAGGTGGCCCATTTGTATCTTCGTGAATCAGCCGCCTGACCCTTGTAGACGGAACTGACGGTCAGGAACGTGCCGAGAAAAGAAAACCGGTATTGTTCCAGCACGGAACTTTGCCAGGCCATGCCGTTATTCTGCGCGATCCTTTCCAAAGCACCCTGCCCTTTGCCGGACAGGGGCAGGGCATAGCCGTAATCTGGCTGCACAGCGCTCGCGACCGACCCGCCCTGATGAGATGCGGTGGGGTCCATCCAGACCACAAGTCCGCCAATCTTGGCCCGCAAGATCATGTGATCAAAGGCATAAAGAGACGGGCGCAATTCCGGCAATGCGTAGCCCGCATCCAGATCGGTCAGCGCCACTTCAGACTCGATACCCAACCGGCCAAGAATGGTCCGCAACAGCAGGGACTTGTCCTTGCAGTCGCCAAAGCCCCGTGTGGTAACGTCCAGCGGGGTGCGCGCGAAATATCCGCCTGCCCCGACCTCAAGCCCGACATAGCGAATTTCATCCTGCACAAGACGCAAGGCGGCGGTGGCTCGGCCAGCATCATCGGTCACGGCGGCGGCAATGGCCGCCACCTTTTCTTCCCACGCGCCCGACAACGGATAGTCCGCCAGATAATAGGCTGACAGCGCCTTATCCAGCGGTTCCCAGTTTTCCCACGCCCCATAGCGCAAAACCGCGTCCGGGTCTTCCTCGACCGGCAGCATTTCTTCGCGCCGGGTCGGCAGATGCGCGGCACGGCGCCATTCATGGCGGATCGTTCCGGTCCCTGTGCGTTCTGAATGGGTAACCCGCCCAGGCAGCGGGCCGACGAAAAAGGGCCAGACCGACGGCCAATTGGCAACATGCCGCGTCAGAACCACCGGCACCGAATATTCCATCGCCTCTTCGACGGAACGCTGGGATTCCGGCACCACAGGTTCACTCCGCCATAAAAACCCCGTGTCAACGATGTCGCCCACCTTGAGGTCCGGAATTTGCAGATGCACCGTCAGGGTGCCGTCGATGATCCCGGCATCCAGCCGGGTTTCGCGGCGGAAAATGTCATGGGGCAGATCGTCCCGATAGGATGTCACCTGCCCGTCGCGGATCACATCCAGCCGGGTCAGGGTAAGATCATCGAATGCCGGATCGAAGCTTTTCGACACGGTTGCGGCATATTCCAGACCGGCGCGGTCGACGACCTGCATGGCGATGCGCCTGTAATCCAGCTTTGTTTCGCCGTCCCAGGCGACCTGACTATCGACAAGAAGGTAGAAAATCCCCTCACGACTGGCGCGCAGCAACCTGGGGTCGCTTGCAGGCAGCGCAATGTCATCAACCCAGGCCGGGGCATCCGCACGTGAAAAATCGCCGGCAAAAACCGGCAATGCAAGCACCAGAAACAGAACCCGTATCAACCACATGGAACGCAATCCGTATTCAATCGTGGAAAGGCCTCCACATGGCAGAACCTCGACCGCACGCAGATCTATTGCAACCGAAAAGAGTGGCATCAATGTGATCCGTTCCGGTCACTGTCATGCCGGCTTGACATTTTTTGCCTGACCTCGCCAAGGATTGCCGCCGCCCCCGCGTCTCACCTATCATAATGCGTATGGAAACCCCGGACGATGCCCTGGCCAGTGCCGCCGCAAGCGGTGACCGCGATGCCTTCGCGGCGCTTCTGGCAAGGCACTACGACCGGATTTTCGGGCTGGCCTTCCGCCTGACAGGTGTGCGGGCCGAGGCCGAGGATCTGACCCAGGATATCTGCCTCGCCCTGCCCGCCAAGCTGGGCAGCTACCGGCAGGCGGCACGGTTCACCACCTGGCTTTACCGGGTCACGGTCAACGCCGCCCATGACCGCCGCCGCCGCCGCGCCACCCATATGAAGGCCGCCGATGGCTGGGGCGACTGGGAAATCGCCCGGCAGGCCGAAATCTCCGAGGCGACCGAGGCGCAGGACTGGCTGGCCACCGCCATGGCCCGGCTCAGCCCCGAACTGCGCGACACCGTCGCTCTGACCCTGGGCGAAGAGTTAAGCCAGGCCGAAGCCGCCGATGTGCTGGGCCTGTCCGAAGGCACCGTCGCCTGGCGGATGTCGGAAGTTAAAAAGCGCCTGCGTGATCATGCACGGGCGGAAGGAATGTTATGAACGACGATCTTGAAGGCCTGCGCGCCGCGCTGAAATCAACCCCCACCCCCGACCCCGCGGCGAAGGCCGCAGCCCTGCGGCTGGCGATGGAAAATTTCGACCGCCACCAAGAAACCGCAACCCAGACGCGTCCCATGTCAGACCGCCCAGAACGGGTGGGACTTTTGACAGGAGTACGCAAGATGATTTCCCAACTCTCCCCCCGCGCGGCACTGGCCGCCACCGCCTCCGTCGCCGCCCTTGGCATCGGCATGATGATCTACCCCGCCCTTCAGCGCGACCTGACGCCGCCCCGATCGGTGCCACAGGAGATCACCGGCCTTGCAACGCCGGACAGCATTTCCCAGACAAGCGGTGCAGAAAACGACATACTCGACCGAAAGGATGGCAACGCGCTCCAGACCACTCAAAACGA
>JBATDH010000298.1:0-10549 GCA_049663365.1 Albidovulum sp.
TATCACCGTCGGGTGGCCGTAAGGAAACACCGCCAGAATCTTGGCCAGATCGATCTGGCCCGGTTCCTGCACGCCGATTTCAACGTCAATCAGCATATCCTGCTTCTCACGACCGAAAAGCTCGGCAAGATTGATCGAGTTATGCCAGAGCGCGTCCTTGACGGCCCGCACGGCTGCTTCGGTATAGTCCTGACGGCGCAGGGACGTGCCCATGCCGAATTCGGTTAGAAACCGTTTGCGACCCATCAGAATTCCACCCCTTTCTGTCCCTTAATGCCGGAGCGGAAGGGGTGTTTGATCAGCGTCATCTCGGTCACCAGATCGGCAATCTCGATCAGCTCTTCCTTGGCATTGCGACCGGTCAGGACCACGTGGGTCATGGCGGGTTTTTCATCCCTCAGGAAGGTCACCACCTCGGCCACATCCAGATAGTCGTAGCGCAATGCGATATTGATCTCGTCCAGAAGCACCATCCGGTTTCGGTCGTCCCGGATCAGCTCCTTCGCCTTCTCCCAGCCCTTTCGGGCAGCAGCGATGTCACGGGTCTTGTCCTGGGTTTCCCAGGTAAAGCCTTCGCCCATGGCGTAGAACTGGCAAAGATGCGGAAAATGAGTCTCGATCAGCGTCCGCTCGCCGGTGGACCAGGCGCCTTTGATGAACTGCACCACGGCTGAGGGCATTTCATGGGCGATGCAGCGCAGAATCATCCCGAACCCGGACGAGCTTTTGCCCTTGCCCGCGCCGGTATGGACGATGATCAGGCCCTTTTCCCCCTCCTTCGTGGCCATGATCTTGTCACGCGCGGCCTTCTTCTTGGCCATCTTGGTGGCGTGGCGGGCGGCATCTGCTGCGGGATCGGTCGTTTTCGGCTCGGTCATGGTCCCTTCCGCTCCTTGACAAGGGGGGGTGTCATGCCTCAGGTGAGGCGGCGCTGGTTCCTGTCATATGGCAGGCGAAGAGGGAATGCGACAGGGGTTGCGACCTAAGGGTCAAGATTTCCGAAGCGCAGCCGCCCCCGCGACCGTGACCGGAGAGGTCTTTCCAAGCCACTGGCATCTGCCGGGAAGGGGGAAGGGCCGACGGGGATGCCGAAGTGTCGGCACCCCACATCCGCAAGCCGGGAGACCTGCCAGCGCGACGGAACGTGACGGCGGACGGGGGGTTCCGCGACCGGCTCGGGTATGGATCAGATACCCCCGCAGGCCCGCCCTCTTTCGCTTTGATTGAAGGAATGGGTGCCAATGACTGTCAGCCTGCATGTCTGTACCACCTGCCGCATGGGTCAGCCGATCCCTGACGATGAAATGCGTCCCGGTGCGCGGCTGTTGGCGGCGCTGGAACAGGAAGGCGCGCCGGAAGGTGTGCGCATTGTGCCGGTAGAGTGCCTTTCGGCTTGCGATCACGGCTGCAACATTGCCCTGTCGGGTCCCGGTCGCTGGTCCTATGTTTACCGCGGCATGGATCCGGATGTTCATGTCACCGACATTCTGGTCGGTGCCGCCGCCTATGCCGCGACCCGTGACGGTATCGTACCATGGCGCGACCGCCCGGTGATTTTCCGCAAGCAAAGCCTTGCCCGTATCCCCCCGATGGAGAGTTGAATGTCCGAACTTGCAAAAATACCAGTCACTGTCATCACCGGGTTTCTCGGGTCAGGCAAAACCACGCTGATTCGGCATCTGATGGCCCATCCGCAGGGCAAACGGCTGGCGGTGCTGGTCAACGAATTCGGTTCGGTCGGCGTCGATGGCGATATTCTGAAAAGCTGCGCCGATGAAAGCTGCCCGGCGGAAAACATTGTCGAACTGGCCAATGGCTGCATCTGCTGCACCGTCGCCGATGATTTCATCCCGACGATCGAGGCGCTGATGGCCCTGCCGGTGCGGCCCGACCATATCCTGATCGAAACCTCGGGCCTGGCGCTGCCCAAGCCCTTGTTGAAGGCCTTCGACTGGCCCGCGATCCGGTCAAAGATCACGGTCGACGGGGTCATTGCGCTGGCCGATGCCGAGGCAGTCGCAGCCGGGCGCTTTGCCCCCGATGTCGCAGCCGTCGATGCACAGCGCCTGGCCGATGACAGCATCGACCACGAAACCCCGCTTTCCGAGGTTTTCGAGGACCAGATATCCTGCGCCGATATCGTGCTTTTGTCCAAGGCCGATCTGGCAGGCGAGACGGGTCTGGCTGCTGCCCGCGCGGTGATCGAGGCCGAAGCGCCGCGCAAACTGCCGATCATCGCGATGGAAGAGGGCCGCATTGATCCGCGCCTGATCCTCGGGCTGAATGCCGCCGCCGAAGACGATCTGGAGGCGCGACCATCGCATCATGATGGCCATGATGATCATGAACATGATGACTTCGAAACGGTAGTGATTGAATTGCCCGAAGTGATCGATCCCGATACCTTGCAGGCGGCTATCGTCCGTCTGGCCCGCGACCAGAAGGTGTTGCGCGTCAAGGGCTATGTAGCTGTGACGGGTAAACCGATGCGGATGCTGGTGCAGGCGGTGGGCGAACGAGTCCGTGCCCAGTATGACCGGCCTTGGGCGGACACACCGCGCCAGTCGCGGCTGGTGGTGATCGGCGAGCATGACGATGTCGACGTCGATGCAATCCGGGCGGTGCTGATTACACAAACCGTAGGAGCCTGACGCGCGATGCATGTCGTCTTTCGCGAAAGTCACGGGCTGGAGGAAACCGATACCCCCACCGATCTCGGCCAGGACCCGGCTGATCTGGTGGTGCTGTCGTTTTCCGACAGCGACCTTGGGGCCTTTGCGGCGGGCTGGCATCGGGCCGGGGGTGGCTTGCCAACTCTGAGGCTGGCCAATCTGGTGGCGTTGCGACATCCTTTGTCGGTCGATACCTATGCCGAAAAGACCCTGACACAGGCAAAAGGTATCCTGATCCGGCTGATCGGCGGCGAAAGTTATTGGCCCTACGGTCTGGCACAGGTGCAGGATCTGGCACGCCGCGACGGCATCGCGCTGGCGGTGCTGCCCGCCGACGGGCGCGAGGATGCGCGGCTTGACGAATTGTCCACCTTGCCGAAATCCACGCTGCGCCGGTTGCAGGCGCTGTGCGATGCTGGCGGGGGAGTGGCCGCGCAGGCCGCCCTGCAACAGATGGCGCTTGCGGCGGGTCTCTATGCAGGGCCGGTGGCGGGCGACAAGACCGTGCCCCAGTTCGGCTGGTATCTGCCGTGCAAAGGCGTTGTCGCGGCCCCTGGGGCGGCGCGCGGTCCCGAACTTGATCAGGGACCTTTACACAGACGCCCGCTTGCTCTGGTCACTTTCTATCGTTCATACCTCACTTCTGCCGACACAGACCCGGTTGATGCGCTGATCGCCGCTTTGGAGGCGCGCGGTTTTACCGCCATCGGGGTCTTTACCGCGTCCCTCAAGGATGCCGCCGCAGCCCTGTGGTTGCGTGAAGAACTGGGACGCCTGAAACCTGCCGCCATCGTCAATGCTACCGCCTTTTCCGCCAAGGGATCGGACGGAGCGTCATCGCCTTTGGATAGTGCCGGTTGCCCGGTTTTTCAGGTCGCCCTGTCAACCGCGCGCAAAAACGAGTGGGCCGAGTCGGAACGCGGCCTGTCGCCCGCCGATCTTGCCATGCATGTGGTGCTGCCAGAGGTCGATGGCCGCATCTTTGCCGGTGTTGCGAGCTTCAAGCAACCGTCAAAAAAAGACCCCGATCTGCAATATTCCCGCTTTGCCCATCGTGCCGACCCTGACCGGGTCGCGGCAATCGCCGACCGGGTGGCGGGCTGGCACCGGTTGGCGGCCACACCGGTGAAAGAGCGGAAACTGGCGCTGATCCTGTCCAGCTATCCCGGCAAGGCGCATCAACTGGCCCACGCGGTCGGGCTTGATGCATTGGCTTCGGCTGAGGCGATACTCGCGGCGCTTGCGGGTGCGGGTCATGCGGTTGAGATCGGTGAAAATCTTGGTGCGGCGCTGACAACGGAAACGATGAAATGGCCGGTTTCGGACTATTCAGAGACTGTTTCGGCGTTTCCTGCGGCGCTTCGCGATGCGCTTTATGCAGCCTGGGGTGCGCCGGAAAGTGACCCTGCGGTGAAAAATGGTACCTTTCGGTTCGGTGCCATTCGGAGGGGCAATGCGGTCATCGCCTTGCAGCCCGAACGCGGTGAAGTGACCACGCGCGGCGACGATTACCATGATCTGTCACGTACGCCGCGCCATGCCTATGTGGCGTTTTACCTGTGGCTGCGCTCGCAGGGATTGCAGGCGCTGGTTCATATCGGGGCCCATGGCACACTCGAATGGCTGCCGGGGAAATCGGTGGCGCTGTCGGCGGATTGCTGGCCCGAGGCGCTGATTGGCGCTATGCCAGTCATCTATCCATTTATCGTCAATGATCCGGGCGAGGCTGCACAGGCCAAACGCCGTATCGGGGCGGTGACCATCGGTCACCTGCCGCCGCCGATGATCGACAGTGCTGTGCCAGCTAATCTGGGTCATCTGGAACGGCTCTTGGACGAATATTCCACCGCTGACGGGCTTGACCCGGCGCGGCGCGACCGGTTGATCAGCGCGATCCGCGATGAGGCGCGGGGTGTGGGGGTTGAGGATGATCTGGGCATCCCCGCCGGTGCCTCGCCTGCCGAGGCGATTACCCGCATCGACCGGTTCGTCTGTGACATCAAGGAAAGCCAGTATGGCGACGGGCTGCATATCTTTGGACAAGGCCAATGCGGTGCCGAGGAACGCGCGGGCCTGTTGGCGGCGCTGACCGGCGGGCGGGTAGATGGCGGCCCCTCCGGCTCACCCTATCGCGGCCGCTCGGATGTACTGCCCACGGGGCGCAACCTTTTCACCACCGATCCGCGTGCGGTGCCGTCACGGGCCGCGTATGCGCAAGGCGTGAAACTGGCCGAGGAATTGTTGCGCCGCCATTTGCAGGACCATGGTGATTGGCCGAAATCACTGGTCATTGATCTATGGGGATCGGCCACTATGCGCACGGCGGGTGAGGAATTTGGCATGGCGCTGCATCTGGCCGGACTTTCGCCGAAATGGGATGACGGGTCAGAACGGGTTTCGGGATACGAGGTGATCCCGCTTTCCTTGCTGCGGCGCCCCCGCATTGACGTCACTTTACGCGTTTCAGGCCTGTTCAGAGACGTTTTTCCGGGTCTAGCACAATTGTTCGAGGCCGCCGCAGCCGCCCTTGCCGACCGCGAAGAAACGGCCGAAGACAACCCCTACCTGCGCCCGTCACCCCGCGTTTTCGGCCCGAAGCCGGGGCTTTATGGTCTGGCCATGACCGAGGCCATCGAGGACTACAGCGCGGAAGGCCAGACTGCTGCCGGCGAGGCGTGGCTTTGCGGTTCCGAATGGGCGATTGATGCGACAGGTGCCACCCATCTTGCCCGCGAGGCACTGGAGGCGCAGGTGCGGGGGGCCGACGGTTTTGTGCATGTTCAGGATCTGGCGGAAACCGATCTTCTGCTTGCCTCGGACTACGCCGCCCATGAAGGCGGCTTCGCCGCCGCCGTCGCGCGCCTTGGTGGTGAAACACCTGCGCTCTATCATCTGGACGCCACCAGGTCCGATGCGCCGCGTGCCCGCACCCTGTCCGAAGAGATCGGTCGCGTGGTTCGGGCACGGGCGGCCAACCCGGATTGGGCCAACGGCATGATGCGCCATGGCTTTCGCGGGGCGGCGGAAATTGCCGCGACGCTCGATCATCTGGCCGCCTTTGCGCATTTGGCGCGTGCCGTGCCGTCACATCTTTTCGATCTTTACCATGAGGCCACGTTGGGCCGACCCGATGTGGTCGATTTCATGACCCGCGAAAACCCTGCCGCCCTTGCCGCCCTGTGGAGCCGGTTTGCCGCCTTGCGGGACGCGGGCCTTTGGGTTACGCGCCGCAATTCGATCTGTGTGGAGGCTGGGAAATGAGCGCGCCGGAAATCAAAGGCTGGTGCCCCGGTGCGCTGCGCCCGATGATGTCGGGCGACGGGCTGGTCGTGCGGGTGCGCCCGCGTGGTGGTCGCCTAAGCCGGGAACAGGCGCAGGGTGTCGCCCGGTTATCTCTACGCTATGGCAATGGATTGATTGACCTTTCCGCCCGCGCCAATGTTCAGATGCGGGGCGTCAGTGAGGCGGGCCATGGGCCATTGATCGAAGGGCTGTCGGCGTTGGGTCTGATAGACCCGACGACAGAGGTCGAATCCCGCCGCAATATTGTTGTGACGCCCTTCTGGCAGGACGGCGACGGGACCAGCGCTCTTGTGGCCAAATTGTCGGCGGCGCTGGCCATGCCGGATGCGCCCGGCCTGCCGGGAAAGTTCGGATTTGCAGTTGATACCGGCCCGGTTCCGGTTTTGCGCGACGTGTCCGCAGATATCCGTATCGAACGGGGAGAGCGGGGCCTGATCGTCAGCGCTGATAGCGCGGTTTCGGGGGCGGCGTCCGATTGGGCTGATGCCGCCAACCTGGCTGTGACGCTCAGCCGCTGGTTTCTGAAAACCGGTGGGGCGGTTGACGGGCGGGGCCGGATGGCGGCGCTTCTGGCCAGGGGCAAAGTCCTGCCCGCGGGATTTGCCGAACAACCCGTTCCCCCGCACGGCGTAGCCCCGGACCCCGCGCCGGGACCTCTCCCACTCGGATGGCTGGTCGGGTTCGAGTTTGGCCAGATCACAGCCGAAACCTTGTCTATTCTGGCCGAAATCGGCCCGATGCGGGTAACGCCGTGGCGGATGCTGCTGATCGAAGGCGCGACCCAAGCGCCCGATATCCCCGGCCTCATCACCGCCCCGAACGACCCGCGTCTGCGGGTTTCGGCCTGCACCGGTGCTCCGGGGTGTCCACAGGCGCAAGGCCAGACACGTGCACTGGCCTGTGCCTTGGCGGCGTCGGTGCCGGTCGACAAACACCTGCATGTGTCGGGTTGCGCCAAGGGTTGCGCGCGTCCTGTGGCCTCATCGACAACCTTGGTCGCCCGCCCCGGCGGCCTTTTTGACCTGATCCGCGATGGGCGGGCATCGGACCTGCCAACCCGCACGGGGCTGACGCCCGCAACACTTGTCTCCGCCCCCGAAATACTGACCGAGGTTTCCTGATGCCCCATAGCTACCAGACCGATGGCACGGCGATCTATCTCGAAAGCTTCGCCACCATCCGGACCGAGGCCGACCTTACCCGCTTCACCCCCGAAGAAGAGGTGGTTGTTGTGCGCATGATCCATGCCGCCGGAATGGTGGGTCTGGAACAGCATATCCGCTTTTCCCACGGCATGGCGATTGCCGCGCGTACGGCGCTGGAGGCGGGCGCGCCGATCCTCTGCGATGCGCGGATGGTGTCGGAAGGTATCACCCGCCCCCGCCTGCCCGCGGGCAACGAAGTGATCTGTACCTTGAACGACCCAAGGGTGCCTGAAATGGCGGCAAAGATGGGCAACACCCGCTCTGCCGCCGCGCTGGACCTGTGGCGACCGCATCTGGCGGGGGCGCTTGTGGCCATCGGCAATGCCCCTACGGCACTTTTCCACCTGCTCAACATGCTAGAAGACCCAGCCTGCCCGCGTCCGGCGGCGATCATCGGTTGCCCGGTCGGGTTCGTCGGCGCGGCGGAATCGAAAGCGGCACTGATGGCCGACCTGCCGGTGCCGTCACTGATCGTCGAAGGCCGTTTGGGCGGATCGGCCATAACCGTGGCCGCCGTCAACGCGCTCGCCAGCCGGAAGGAATGACCATGGGCAAGGTGATCTGTGTGGGTCTTGGCCCCGGCGATCCGGAGTTGATGAGCGTGCGTGCGGACCGGCTGGTTCGCGGGGCGACGCATATCGCCTATTTCCGCAAGAAAGGGCGTACCGGACAAGCCCGCAAGATTGTCGACGGAATGCTGGCCGGGTGTGTGCGCGAGTATCCGATGGAATATCCGGTCACGACCGAAATCCACTTCTCGGATCCGGAATATAACCGTGCCCTGGCGGATTTCTACGACGAATGGGCGTCGCGCCTGACTGAAATCTCTGCGACTTCCGATGTGATCGTTCTTTGTGAGGGCGACCCGTTCTTCTACGGCTCTTTCATGCATCTGCACCAGCGTCTGAAAGGCCGCGCCGCCGTCGAGGTGGTGCCAGGCATCACCGGCATGTCGGGCTGCTGGACGGCGACGGGGCAACCGATCACCTGGGGCGATGATGCCCTCACCGTGCTGATGGCGACCCTGCCCGAGGAAGACCTGGTGGCGCGCGCCCGCAGTGCGGATGCGTTGGTGGTGATGAAGATCGGTCGCAACCTGCCCAAGCTGCGCCGCGCCCTGGACGCTGCCGGACGGCTCGATGCGGCATGGCTGGTGGAACGCGGCACCATGGCCGGGCAAACAGTGCAAAGACTGGCCGACGCTGGTGAGGAAACACCCTATTTCGCTATTGTCGTCGTACACGGTCAGGGGCGGCGGCCATGACCGGCTGGCTGGCAATTGCGGGCCTTGGCCCCGGCGACGCAGCGCTGATCACCCCCGAAGTGACGGCGGTTCTGGCCCAAGCGACCGATGTCATCGGCTATATTCCCTATGTGGCTCGCGTTGCCCCACGCGACGGTCTGATGCTGCATCCTTCCGACAATCGGGTGGAACTGATCCGTGCCCGGCATGCGCTGGAACTGGCGGCGGCCGGGGGGCGGGTGGTGGTGGTATCTTCCGGCGATCCGGGGGTGTTCGCGATGGCAGCCGCGGTTCTTGAAGCTATGGACGCCGCCCCGGAATACCAAACGACAGACATCCGCATTCTGCCCGGCATCACCGCCATGCTGGCCGCGGCCGCCCGGCTGGGCGCGCCTTTGGGCCATGATTTCTGCGCGATCAATCTGTCGGATAATCTCAAACCCTGGGAACTGGTCGAACTTCGCCTGCGGCTGGCAGCCAAAGCCGGTTTTGCGATGGCTTTCTATAACCCCCGGTCCCGCAGCCGTCCGCACCAGTTTGCCCGCGCTTTGGATGTTTTGCGCGAGGAGTGCGGTGGTGAACGGCTGATTTCCTTTGCCCGTGCGGTTTCGACCCCGGATGAGGCTCTGGAAACCGTCACTTTGGCCCAGGCGACCCCGGAAATGGCCGATATGCGCACGGTGGTGATTGTCGGCAATGCCGATACGCGCCGGGTTGGCCGGTTTGTCTATACACCAAGGTCGGCGCTATGACCCAGCCAGGCCATCACCGCTGCCACGTCATGCACGACCATCCGCGTTGGTATGGGGGGCCGGTCGATCAGGATCACCCGCAGATGCAGCGCCCGCGCAGCGTCAAGCTTGGCCCGCGCGCCGCTGCCACCGGAATTCTTGGCAACGATCAGGTTGATGCGGCGGGATTTCAGCAATCTCAGATCGTCTGCCTCGCTAAAGGGCCCGCGCGCAATGATGGTTTCAGCCCCCGGCAACGGCAAAGGGCTGGCTGGCGGGTCGACAAGCCGCAACAGATACTGATGCCAGGGCTTTGCGGCAAAGGCAGAGAGGTTTTGCCGCCCTATGGCCAGAAAAATGCGGGTCGGTTCTTCGGGCAATGCCGAAACGGCACCGGGAAAGTCGGCGACATGGGTCCAGTCATCAGCGTCGGAGGCTATCCATGGCGCGCGTTCGAAGGCGCAAAGTTGAACGCCAGCCGCCGCACTGGCGGCGATGGCATTTTTGCTCATCCCTGTGGCAAAGGGGTGAGTCGCGTCAATCAAGTGGGTGATGTGTTCGGCACAAAGATACTCGGTCAGACCGGCGCTGCCACCAAAACCACCGATCCGCATTGGCAGCGGCTGTTCAACCGGATTGTCAGTGCGCCCGGCATAGGAAAAAACCGCATCCATCCCCTTTGCCGCCAATTGGCGGGCCAAAGCCGAAGCTTCGGTTGTGCCACCCAGAAGAAGGATGCGTGTCATGGCTGATCCCTGGCTGACCATCATCGGTCTGGGCGAAGATGGCCTTGCCGGACTGTCGGACGCAAGTGGGCAAGCGTTGGCGGCGGCAGAAATTATTTTTGGCGGGCCACGCCATCTTGTCTTGGTCAGGGCGGAAGGTCGGGGGTGCGAATGGCCGGTTCCGTTCAATTTAGACCTTGTTCTGGCGGAAAAGGGTCGAAAAGTCGTGGTTCTGGCCTCGGGCGATCCGTTCTGGCACGGTGCTGGCGGCAGTCTGGCGGCACATCTCCAGCCGGAAGATTGGGTGGCCTATCCGGCATCATCAACCTTTTCGCTGGCGGCGGCTCGGCTCGGGTGGCGGCTCGAGGAAACGCTGTGCTTCGGCCTGCACGCCGCCCCGTTCGAACGGCTGGTGCCTGTCCTGTCGCGGGGCACACGCATCATGTGCCTGATGCGTGACGGGGAAGCGGTGCGGGCGCTGGCCGATTGGTTGGCCGGGCGCGGGTTCGGTGCATCAAAGCTGCACGTGCTGGAAGCTTTGGGCGGGCCGTCAGAGCGGACACGTTCGGCGCGGGCCGATGGGTTGTCGTTGACGGATATCACCCATCCCGTCGCCGTGGCGATTGACGTGGCGGGCGCGTTGGGGGTGTCGCGCGCCTCGGGTCTGCCC
>JBATDH010000299.1:0-5383 GCA_049663365.1 Albidovulum sp.
GTGTAGGCCGCCTTGAGGCGCGCCTGCATGAAGGCAATGACCTCGGGCACACGTTTCTCGGCGGGCAGGAAATTCATCAAAAAGCGCGCGGTGCCCGCCTGGCTCGACATTTTGTGGTTGTCCCAGAACACCCAGCGCAGGATGTCGCGCCGCTCGGCCGCAGACCGCCCGCCGAGCTTGCCGGTTTTGGAACTGACATAGTCCTGGATGACGCCCGACTGGGTCAGCGTCACGTCCCCGTCGACCAGCACCGGCACTTCGCCCATTTCATTGAGGCTGCGAAATTCGGGATCACGGGTGGCACCATTGAAGAAATCGACAAAGACCGGCTCCCACGCCATTTCGGCAAGGGTAAGGGTCAGCGCGGCCTTGTAGGCATTGCCGCTTTCGCCAAAGCAGTAGAGTGTCGCGGTCATTCTGTCCTCCGGGTCGGGATTGTACCCGCTGTCGCTGCATCTGAGTATTTTTGCAAAGAAGAAGCCGATCGGTAATCATTCCTTAACCGGCCGCCTTGTTTGATCGAACCGCGGTACAGGCTGGAGAGCCGATGACCGCCAAAGGAGAAGCCGCCCCGGCATTCGGCCGAATGGCCTGTCGTGCCAGCCGTGCACGGGATGCCGGGGCGCACTTCTGGTTTCTTCTTTGAAGAAATACTCATTGCGAGGGTTGCAGATGCACCGGCCATGCCTTGCGCTCTTCGCGTTGGTCCCGGAACCACCCGGCGGCCGCAGGCCGGGCCGCTGTCATCGGCCTGACCGTGGAAATGGCCACGAGGATTGGTTGCGATTGGGGCGAGTGGTCTTGTAAGGCGCAGGCTTGGTGGCATTGGTCTCCCCAGGTTGATCGCTTGTCGATCGCTTGCCGGACGGCGGTGCCGATGCGGCGCGTCTCGGTTATGCAGCCGATCTTAGAACGCCTCGGGCGCAAGCGCCATGACCGGTTCTGCCCCCGACTGGATGCGGGCAAGGTGCATCGCGGTGGCGGGCAGCTGGCGGGCCATGTAGTAGCGCCCGGTGGCGATCTTGGTCTCGTAAAACGCCCTGTCGGATGCGTCGCCTGCCAGCGCCGCCATCGCCGCCCTGGCCGAACGTGCCCATATCAGGCCAAGGCAGGTATGGCCGAAGAGATGCATGAAGTCGTAAGACCCCGCCAGCGCCGCATTGGGGTTCTTCATGCCGTTTTGCATGAAGAACATGGCCGCCGCCTGAAGGTCTTTCGAGGCGGCCTTGAGCGGCTCCAGGAAGGCGGCATTCAGCGCCGCGTCGCCTTCGTTTTGCTTGATGAAGGTTTTGACCATCTCGAAGAAGGCCAGCACATGCTTGCCGCCATCCTGCGCCAGTTTGCGGCCGACAAGGTCGAGCGCCTGCACCCCGTTGGCGCCTTCATAGATCATGGTGATACGGGCATCGCGGGCGAACTGGGACATGCCCTGTTCCTCGATATAGCCGTGTCCGCCATAGACCTGCTGGGCACTCACCGCCGCCTCGAATCCCTTGTCGGTAAGAAAGCCCTTGATGACCGGTGTCAGCAGCGAAATCAGACCTTCCGCCTCGGCATCGCCCGACCGGTGCGACCGGTCGATCAGCGAGGCGCCCCAAAGGGTGAAGGCGCGCGCCCCTTCAAGGAAGCTTTTCTGGTCCATCAGGTTGCGGCGGATGTCGGGATGCACAATCAGCGGATCGGCGGGGCCGTCGGGGTTTTCGGTGCCGGTCACGGCGCGGCCCTGAAGCCGGTCCCTGGCATAGGCGACGGCGTTTTGGTAGGCGGCTTCGGCCACCGCATAGCCTTGCAGGCCGACGCCCAGGCGTGCTTCGTTCATCATGGTGAACATGGCGCGCATGCCCTTATGGAGATCGCCGATCAGAAACCCGGTCGCCGCGTCATAATTCATCACGCAGGTCGAATTGCCGTGAATGCCCATCTTTTCTTCGATCTTGCCCGCTGCGACAGCGTTGCGTTCACCCAGGGATCCGTCTTCGTTCACCATGAATTTCGGCACGATGAAGAGCGAGATACCCCTGGTGCCTTCGCCGCCGCCGGGGGCTTTGGCCAGCACCAGATGGATGATGTTTTCGGCCAGATCGTGTTCGCCGGCCGAGATGAAAATCTTCTGCCCGGTGATCTTGTAGCTGCCATCCTTTTGCGGCTCGGCTTTGGTCCGCAGCATCCCCAGATCGGTGCCGCAATGCGGCTCGGTCAGGTTCATGGTGCCGGTCCAGTCAAGGCTGACCATCTTCGGCAGATATGTCGCCTTTTGGGCGTCTGTCCCATGCGCAAGGATGGCGCCGATAGCCCCGTGGGTCAGGCCCTGATACATGTTGAAGGCCATGTTGGCCGACACGAAGATTTCGCCGACAGCGATGCCGATCACATAAGGCAGACCCTGACCGCCGAATTCCTCGGGCAGATCAAGCCCGTTCCAGCCGCCGTCCTTCATCGCCGCGAACGCCTCTTTGAAACCCTTGGGCGTATAGACCACGCCGTTTTCCATCCGGCAGCCTTCGGCATCGCCTGTCGCATTCAGGGGCGCCAGAACGTCGCGGGCGATTTTGCCCGCCTCGTCCAGAATGGCGCCGGTGAATTCCGGCTCCAGATCGCCGTAGCCCGGCACGTCGCTGGCGTTGATCCTCAAAACCTCATTCAGGACGAACTGAATATCTTTGGTCGGGGCCGTGTAGATGGGCATGGCGGTCTCCTTGGGGTCTTCAGGCGGCGGACTGACGTATTTTTTTCGAAAGCAAATCCTCGGCTATAGAAATTTGTTCGCCCAACTCGACGATAGCTGCATCGAGATCATCGCGCTGGCTTTGCATCGCCGCCAGCCGTTGCCCGGCGACTTCGATGGTTTTTCTCAATTGGGTCTGTTGCTGATCGCCCAGATCATAAAGCGACAGCAATTGGCGGATGTCTTCGAGACTGAATCCAAAGCGTTTGCCGCGCAGGATCAGTTTCAGCCGCGCCCGGTCACGGCGGGTGAAAAGCCGTTTCTGACCCTCGCGGATCGGAAACAAAAGCTCCTTGGATTCGTAAAACCGCAACGTCCGCGGGGTCACGTCAAAGGCGTCGCACATTTGACGGATGGCCATCGTTTCTTCACTCATCTTTGTCCCCTTTCAGCCGGGCTGCAATCTGTTGGCAGGGTACATGTTTGGTTTTGACGGTAGCTTACAAGCCATGTTGACGTTTGCGTCACTGTAACGTGACGTCAAATCCGATGTGACGCAATGTCGTTAAAATCTACCTCCAGGCAGGCGAAATATTGTGAGGCGAGCATTTGGCCGCCGCACCGGTTTCAGAGGGGTCTATTTTCGCAATGAAGCCGCGGTGGCATCGCGCAATGCCGCCAGATCTGCGATTGTCTCGTCAAGATCGCTTTGTTGTTGTTTCAGGGCCGTCAGTTGCCGGTCGGCCATTTCGACCAGAACCTTGTTTTGATCCCGCGTGCCCTTTTGTTCATAGATCAAGAGCCATTGACGGATTTCCTCTAGGCTGAACCCAAATCGACGACCTCGCAGGATCAGCGTCATGCGGGCCACTTCACGGGGGCCGTAGAATCGTGACCGCCCTTCCTTTGCCGGTGCCAGTAGCTCGATATATTCATAGTAGCGCAATGTTCGCGGGGTCACGTCAAAGCGTGCGCACATGTCTTTGAAGTTCAGAAGGTCATCGGACATGGCGGTCCTCCCCGGAACCGAAAACTACTCCTGCGGGAACGCAGGCACAACACCGATAATCGGGAGGTCAGTTCAAAAATCCGGGGGCCAGAAAATAGAAGCCGTAGGCGACGATAAGTGCGGGAATTGTTGAAAAAACCGTGGCCATGATCGCCGCGCGAGGGGCAAGGGCGATGGCGGGGAAAAGGGCGTCACCGTCATTGGAAATGGCATTGGCGGCCAAAGCGGAAAAGGGGATCGCGCCGTTGACGAAAAGCGTGGCCACCAGAACCTGCGGGCCGCAGCCGGGAATGAAACCCACCGCCGCGCCGATCAGCGGCAAAATGGGTGCCACGCTCATGAACAGGGCTTTCAGGTCCAGCCCGGCATAGGCCGCAGCATAATCATAGGCCAGATAGGCCATGATCACCCAGACCGAGATGAAAGCGGTTTCTTCGGCCATGCGCGTGATGGGGCCATCGGTGGGGTTGGTCATCGCGGTAACCGGCGAAAAGGTCCAGATCATCAGGCCGGTGAAAACGCCTGCCAGCGCGAACCATTGGACCGGCACGCCCAGCACCTGGTCGAGCGTGACACCCCCGATCTGGGCCGCGCCGACGACCAGCGCCGGGATGGCAGCGGCGAGATAGGCCAGATCGCGGGCGCGCAGGCCGTTGATGCGGGGGGCAATGTCGCAGGCACCACCGCTTGGTCGGTAATCGGTGGCCACAAATCGGTCGATCAGCCAGCCGGTGACAATGCCAATGCCCAATTGGATTGGCAGCAGAACCAGGGCTGCATCGGGCCGTGTCGCGATCAGAAGAAAGGCGGCGTCGCCCATGGTGGCTGTCAGGGCCGCCACAACAGCGCCAAAGCTGACCTTGCCCGAGGCATAGGCCGCCACCACGATCACCGCCCCGCCGCAGCCCGGTGTAGCCCCCAGGAAGGCGGCCATAGGCACCTGCATATGGCGGGCACTGCCCATCGCAAGGCCGATATCGAAGCGAAACAGCCGTTCAGCCCCGTAAAACAGCAACAGGGTTGCCGCGACAAAGGCAGAAACCTGCACAAAGGCATCGGTCATCAGCCCTCGCGTCAACGCCCCCAAATCGCCGGGGGCCAGCGCCAGCCCGATCAGCGCCGTTGCGATCAAAATCCGCCACGGGCGCAACTGCCCGGCGGACTTGGCAGCCAGGGGCGGCAATGTGGTCAAAGTGGCGTCCGGGCCGTGCATCAGGCATTCCATATTGAGAATAATTCGCAATTGCAGAAGATAACACTTGCGGCGGGTTTGGCAAGAGCCAATAAAAACCGCACAGGGAATGATGTTAAAGGTATAGCCGTATGCCAGACCAAAAACAGCGACTCGCGCGGCAGTTCATTGAATCCATTCCCTATTCGCGGGCATTGGGTATGATGCTGGACCGGATCGAGGATGGCCGGGCAACGATATCAATGCCCTATGACGCGCGCTTTGTCGGCGATCCGGAAACCGGCGTCATCCATGGCGGTGCGGTTTCGGCGCTGATGGATACCTGCGGCGGGGCGGCGGTCATGAGCCATCCGACCGGCCCCACGGGCACGGCGACGATTGATCTGCGGATCGACTACATGCGCCCGGCGACCCCCGGCCAGCGGATCACGGCACAGGCGGAATGCTACAACGTCACGCGAACGGTCGCCTTTGTCCGCGCCACCGCCTTTGACGAGGACAGCACCCGCCCCATGGC
>JBATDH010000300.1:0-11733 GCA_049663365.1 Albidovulum sp.
GAGCAAGCGGCCCTGATGCCCTTGCCCGTGGCTTTTGACGGCTTCATTGAGCTGAGCAAACGCGTCTCACCCACATGCCTGATCAGCTTTGAGCGCAATCGCTACAGTGTCCCGGCATCATTCGCCAGCCGTTTCTCCATTTCGTGGCTGAAATCCAGAACTAAAAATAGAAAATTTGAATAAAAACCAGTCTCAGCTGTATTCTTGCGAATGAGATCAAACATGGACTCGGGGACGTCTCGCGCGAATCTTCTCCGGGCGCTCTCGTCAATAGCCTTTGGCAGGCGTTCGTGCGGCCCGTCAGGTCTTTCTTCATCAGTCCGTCCCATCAAATTGTTGAGCACCGTGCCAAGATGCTCAGGCGTGTCCCGCACCAAGTCGAGTTCTTTTTGAAAGTCTTTCTTGTTATCGTGAATATTTGGGCGCGACACGTCCAACTGCGCTGGACCAAGGTTCAGGGCGTTCAACGAATTTCGACCGACCAGTCGGTCGACGATCTCTCTTATGCGTTCAGTTGGGTTGTCGTTGCTCATAAAGCGTAGCTTAAGCACCCCCTTTTGAGATTTCAATTGGCGCCACGATATTGGCTACAAGTGCGGGCATTCCCAAAAGGTGGCAGTCTTGCGCCCCTTTTGGCATTCACTTTTTGGCAACACCCACCCCGGTCGCCAGAGAAACGACCGTTGCGTCGGCTCCAGACACGAAAGTCGACCACCGTTCCATGAGCGCCCGCCGCTTTTCAAGCAGGTCCGACCGGGCATAAGCCTGTTCGACGTTCGATCCGATTCGGTGGGAGAGGCTCATTTCCGCAACCTCGCGCGGCGCATTGGCAGCCTCTGATGCCCAATCGCGGAAGGTCGAGCGGAACCCATGAACCGTGACGCCTTCAACATTTATCCGCCGCAAGAGCATCAGCATCGACATGTTCGACAGGGGCTTGTGGCGCTTCTGGCCTTCAAAGACATAGTCCGACTGCATGGCCCGCAAGGGGTTAAGGATCGCCAGCATTTCACCCGTCAGAGGCACCCGGTGGTCACTGCCCGTCTTCATGCGCTCAGCAGGGCAGGTCCAGAGGCACGCGCCAAAATCAATCTCGGCCCATTTCATACCCAGAACTTCGCTGGTCCGTGATCCGGTGAGGCAGGTGAACATCAGAGCCTTGGCCGCCATCGCGTTGCGGGTCTTGAGGTCCGCATAGAAGCCGGGCACGTCCTGCCACCGCATCGCCTTGTGATGCTTGGGCTTGGCCGTGACCTTGGGCAGCACCTTGGCATCCTTGATGCCTGTCACCGGGTTTTCGCCGGAGCGAAAGCCCTTGGATTTGGCCACGTCCAGCACGGTCTTGATCCGCTGCGCCAAACGCCGTGCGGTTTCGTGCTTTTCCGTCCAGATCGGTGACAGGCACATCAACACTTCGGGCTGGCCAATACTGTCGACTGGCATCCGGCCTATCTTGGGAAAGGCATAGTCGCGCAGCGTATTGATCCATTGCTGACCGTGCTTGGCGTTTTTCCACGTCGGCATCCGCTCGATATGCACCTGCTGAGCAATCTCGGCGAAGGTCGGTATCTCGCGACTGGCATTGAAACGCGGGTTCAGCCCCTGCTTGGCCATGCGCCGGTATTCGAGCGCCCGGTCCCGCGCTTGAGGCAAGGGTACGATGTCCGCACCGCCCAAACCAAAGTCCGTGCGCAATGGCGCGCCCTGCTGGTTTTTCTGGCCCTTGACCGTCACCCGCACGATCCAGCGCCGCGCGCCGGAAGGATCAACCACCAAATAGAGTCCGTTGCCGTCACCATGACGCCCCGGCCCAAGGTTTTCGACCAACTTCCTGGTCAGTTTGCCGCTAAGTGCTGCCATCCAAAATACCACACTCCATACCACATAAGGAAAGAGTACAGGTGCAATCGAAATAAAGCGAGTGAAATGTCAGAGGGCATTCTTCTCCATACAAATAAGGATAAAAACACTTCCAACGCAAACGAGAGAAATCGTTGACAAGGGGGTTGTGGCGGAGCCGAAGGGATTCGAACCCTCGAGACGGTTTCCCGTCTGCGCCCTTAGCAGGGGCGTGCCTTCGACCACTCGGCCACAGCTCCGCCGTGGGCTTTAGCAGCGGAAGGTCAGGGAGAACAAGGCAATTTTTCTTGGTTGCGACCGAACATCTGTAAAATATCTGCAATCACCTATTGCGCAACGCATTGCAAAACGTGCTGGATGTACGGGTGGGACTTGAGGTGCCCCGAGATTTCCAGACGCTTTGCCCCCCCTTGCGAAGGAATGGGGCCGGATCACTCTGTCATAAATTCGATGCGCTTGCATAAATCTGTGAGCTGGTCACCCCAAAGGAAGGCTGGTCCTTCTTTTGCGAAGCTGGATTTGCCTCAGGCTAAAGCGTTTCGTGTTTAACTTGAGCCACAACTTATCACCTATCGCGTTGAAATCTTTGATTTCAGGCAGCGATAGGTGATTCAGTTTAAACGCGAAACGCTATAAAAGCCATCAGCCTCAATGCGGCAATTGCGCGTCGGGTCCGGCAGGGGTTTCTGCATCATCTTCGATCTGGCCGCCAGGCAGGGAGTACCCGCCGGTCAGCCAGCGTCCCAGATCGATATCCGCGCAACGCCGCGAACAGAAGGGCCGGTATTTGGGATTGGTGTTTTTTTGGCAGATGGGGCAGATCAACAGCTTCAGGCCTTTGTCGGGAACTGGGGTTGGCCAAACGTAGACCGTTTGCGGGGCGGATGGTATCGGAATTCAACCGAGGTCCGTCTGGGCGCGGCGCCTTATGGTTTCAACCCAAACATGAAACACCATTTTATGGCCGTTGGACGCGGCTGGCTTCGGGTCCGAGCAGTTCCGACAGGGGCACCCGGTCGCGTTTGCGTTGCAGTTCGAAATTGCCCAAGGGGGTCCAGCCCGCCAGACTGGTTTCGGCGGCTTCGCCCTTGAAAGCCGCGCGCAACTGCTGTTCCAGGGTGGCGCGGTCGCGTTTGGGCATGGGTGCGAAATCGACGATGATCTGCCCGCCCAGGCCGCGCAGCCGCAATTGCCGGGGCAGATCGCGGGCGGCGGCGATGTTGGCCTTGAGGCTGGCGGCGGGCGAGGTATCGGGGCCGGTGTTAACATCGACGGCGACAAGTGCCCTGGTCGGTTCTATCGCCATATGGCCGCCGCCCGCCAAGGGCACCAGGGGCGACAGCAAGGTGTCGATCATCTCATCAATGCCGTGATGGGCAAAACAACCCTCGTCTTCGGCAACCTCATCCGGGGCGGGGTCGGCCCAGTCGCGCCAGGCCTCTTCATGGGGTCCGGGGGCATCGACCAGAAGTTCCGGGGTGCCTTTCAGATCGGCTAGGACGGCCTCGGCCAGATCACGCATCGCGGCGATATCGCCGGTGATGGCCGCATCGCCTTCACTGGCCGCCGCCGACCGAAGGATCAGCCCGGCCGCAGATCCTGCCATGGCCGCTGCGGCCAGTCCTTCCAGCCGGGCGCGTTCTTCGGTTTCGCGAATGCGCCGGGAGACGTTGAGACCGGGGGCGGAGGGGGTGACGATGGCAAGGCGGCTTTTGAACAACAGCCGGCTCGTGACCGGCAGGGCCTTGCCGGGTTCGGCATGACCCGAGACCTGCACCAGCACTGGTTGGCCGGGGGCAAGTCCGCCCGTCTCGCGCAAAAACCCGGATGTGCCGGGCAGTTTGACGAAGACGCCGCCCTGGCCTTTCATGGGCCGGTCGACAATGCCGCGCAGGATGGCACCGGGGGCAAAGCCACTAGTGTCGTCAACCTCCAGCAGCAAATCCTCAAGCCGTCCGTCGACAACCAGTGCCGCGGCCTCGCGCCCCTGATATTCGCCCAGTACCACCACGCGCCCGATCATGACCGTTCCCCATGGATGTTAAGACCCGCCGCAGTCAGCAGGCTTGCGGTTTCTGCCACCGGCAGGCCGACAACGCCGGTGAATGACCCCTGAAGCCAGGGGATGAAGGCGCCGAAACGGCCCTGAATGCCGTAAGCGCCCGCCTTGCCCTGCCATTCGCCCGAGGCGAGATAGGCATTGAGTTCGACATCCGACAGCGATTTTACCTTGACCACGGTTTCAACGGTGCGTTCCCACAGCCGGTCGCCCCGGCGCACGGCAACGGCGGTGATGACCCGGTGACGGCGGCCCGACAGTTTGATCAGGAATTCCGCCGCCTCGCCTGCGCTTTCGGGTTTGCCAAGAATGCGGCGGCCGAGGGCAACCGTGGTATCGGCGCACAGCAGCACCTCGTCCGGCGCAACGGCCAAACTCATGGCCTTTTCCCGCGCCATCCGGGCCGCATAGGGGCGTGGCAATTCAGCCTTTTTGGGGGTTTCGTCGATATCGGGGCTGCGCAGCTCATCCGGCACCACCCCGATCTGCGCCAGCAAGTCGAGCCGACGCGGACTGGCTGACCCGAGGATCAGCCGCAGCGTCACGTCACTTGAAGCGGTAATTGATCCGCCCCTTGCTGAGATCATAGGGGGTCATCGTGACCTGCACCTTGTCGCCTGCCAGAACCCGGATACGGTTCTTGCGCATCTTGCCTGCCATCGTCGCGATGATTTCATGGCCGTTTTCCAGCTCGACCCGAAACGTCGCATTGGGCAGGAGTTCCTTCACGACGCCTGGAAATTCGAGACCTTCTTCCTTGGCCATGTTCACTCCGTTCTCATGCCGCCCGCCTGATTACGCGGGCGCGCACTCATTGCGCCCGATGGCGGCATAATTCAAGGCTTATGTCAGCTTTTCCCGACAAAGGTGACGTTGGCGACGCGGGTGTGCTGTTCGTCCCAATGGCTGAAGTTCAAGACACCGCCATCGGCGCGCACCGCCTTGACCGTCTCCAGCGACACATCGGCATAGACCCAGCCCGGCTTGCCAAGCTCGCCCTCGGCCAGAATTCCGGTGGGTGGAAAGCCGTGGTCAGGCGGCCCGTAGATCGATGCGCGACCGGTATTTTCCTCCATCCCCACGCACCAGGGCGCGGTTCCGACGATCGGCGCATGCACCGCGATGCACTGGTTTTCGAGCGCGCGCGCCATGGCACCGACACGGACACGGGTGAACCCCGCAAGCGCCTCGGTTGCCGAGGGCACCAGAATGATATCAACGCCCGCCTCGGCCTGCGCGCGTGCCAGAAGCGGAAACTCGCTGTCATAGCAGATGTTCACTCCCATCGTCCCGATAGGTGTCTTGAACACCGTCAGCCCGTCGCCGCCGACGACATCCCAGCCATCGCGCTCGAACCGCGTCATCATCGCCTTGTCCTGATGACCCAGCAGACCTTCGGGGCCAAACAGGCTGGCACGGTTGACCGGGCGGCCATTGGCGAAGGGCATGTCATAGGCGGGGCCGGAAGCACCGAGAATATGGATGCCGTATTCGACGGCGAGCTTGGCATAAAGCTTGTCGGCGGCGGGTTTGTGTCTGGCCACCTCGCGCAGCGACCCTTCCAAGTCGCCCGCCACAGCCTTGCCTCCCAATGAGGCCAGTTCCATCGCCCCATACTCGGGAAAGACCAGCAGCTTGGCACCTTGACCAGCAGCCTTGGCGACCCAGCGCGACACCTTCGTTTCATAGTCCTCCCAGGCATCGAACCAATCGAGCGGATAGGCGGCGGCGGCGATTTTCATGGGACTCTTTGCTCCTTTATCCTCGTTTAACCCGGCATCGAGCATTCTGGTATCGGTGGGGGCCGTCAAGGCCCGGTACATCTACAGGATCACCCGGATAAAGTCACTGCGCCCCGATTTCAGTAGGTGGGCCAAAACGTTCGATCATCTTGGTGCGGATCTGGTCGCGGGTCTGGCGGTAGGCGGCCAGTTTCGCCTCGCGCCCTTCGCCAAGGCCGGTCGGGTCCATGATCGGCCAGTATTCCACCTCGAGATGGAAAAACCGGGTGAATTCCAGCGCCAGGCGTTGGCTGGCCGGTGACAGCGAGATCACCAGATCAAAGCCCGAAAGGTCATCGCCCCATTGCTGCATTTCCTCAAAACTGCGCGACTGGTGACGCGACAGTTCCACCCCGATTTCCTTGCAGACGGCGATGGCGAACCCGTCAATTTCCAGATCGTTGCGGACACCGGCCGACTGGATATAAAGCGCCTTTCCATAGAGCTTTTTCATCAGCCCTTCGGCCATGGGCGAACGCACCGCGTTATAGTCGCAGCAAAACAGCACCGATGCGGGCAATTTTCCCACCGCTCTCAGCCCCCGAAATGCAGAACGCAGATAAGGGTGAAAAGCCGCCTTGCGGTATCAATGTCCAGATCGGCCTTGCCTTCAAGCCGCTCTTGCAGGATGCGCGCGCCTTCGTTGTGGATACCGCGACGGGCCATGTCGATGGCCTCGATCTGGCTTGGGGGCAGGCGTTTGACCGCCTCGAAATAGCTTTCGCAAATCTGGAAATAATCCTTCACAACCTGCCGGAACGGCCCGAGCGACAGGTGAAACTCGGCCACCTTGACTTCGGTTTCTGCCGACAGATCGAAAACCAGTCGCTTTTCCCGGATCGAAAGCGCCAAGCGGAACGGGCCATCGCCTTTGTCGGCCCCGTTCTTGCTTGGCAGCGAAAAACTATTGTCCTCCAGCAGATCAAAGATCGCCACCTTGCGTTCCTGTTCCACCTCTGGCGTCGGCGGTGGCAGGCCCCTGTCGTCAATCTCGATATGGCAGATGCGGCTCATGTTTTGGCCTCCCGGTTCAGCCGGTCAAGGCGCGCCCGCACCGACAGGCCATGCGCCTCGAGCCCTTCGGACCGGGCCAGTCGTTCCGCCGCGGGGCCGATCGCGGCAAGGGCTGCGGGTGTCATCCGGGCAAGGGTCGTGCGTTTGAGAAAGTCCATCACCGAAAGTCCGCTTGAAAACCGTGCCGAGCGCGCCGTGGGCAACACATGATTGGGCCCGCCCACGTAATCGCCAATCGCTTCCGGAGTCCAGTTCCCCATAAAAATCGCCCCGGCATGGGTGATTTCCTTGGACAATGCCTCTGGGTCAGCCACACACAACTCCAGATGCTCGGGGGCGACCCGGTTCGACAAGGCCGCCGCCTCAACCAGATCGCGGGTCACGATGATCGCGCCATAATCGCGCCAGCTTGCCCCGGCAATGGCGCGGCGTTCCAACGCTGCAAGCCGCTTGTCGACTGCTGCCGCAACCGCGCGACCAAAACCCGCATCATCCGTCACCAGAATCGACTGGGCGGTTGCGTCATGCTCGGCCTGCGACAGCAGATCGAGCGCGATCCAGTCCGGGTCATTGTCCCTGTCGGCGACTATCAATATCTCGGACGGACCGGCGATCATGTCGATGCCGACGCGCCCGAAAACCCGCCGCTTGGCCGCCGCCACATAGGCGTTGCCCGGCCCGGTGATCTTGTCGACGGGTGCGACGGTTTCAGTGCCGTAGGCCAACGCCGCAATCGCCTGCGCGCCGCCGATCCGGTAAACCTTATCGACCCCCGCCAGACGCGCGGCATAAAGCACCAGCGGATTGACCACGCCGTCAGGTGTCGGGCAGGCGATGACCAGGTTTCTGACCCCCGCCACCTTGGCCGGTATGGCATTCATCAAAACCGAGGACGGGTAAGAGGCAAGTCCACCGGGCACATAAAGCCCCGCCGCCGTGACCGGCGTCCAGCGCCAACCCAGTTCGGCGCCGACGGCATCGGTCCAGTGCTGATCCTCGGGCATCTGCCGGGCGTGATAGGCGCGGATGCGCTCGGCCGCCAGCTCCAGCGCGGCGCGGTCCTCGGTCGTGACCCTGGCGCATTCCGCGTCGATTTCGTCAGCGCCAAAAGCCAGCCTGTCCGCCGTCAGATCCAACCTGTCAAACCGCGCCGTGAGTTCCCGCACGGCGGCATCCCCGCGTGCCCGCACATCGGCGATGATCGCGGCCACGGCATCATCGACATCCGGCGCAACCTCGCGCTTGGCCAGCAAGAGCGCGGAAAAACCCGTTTCAAACGCGGCGTCTGCTGTGGACAAGAAAACCGGCATGGCTGCACTCCTCCTGCGTTTCGATTTCAGGGGCTTGCGGTTCAGCGAAAAACTCGAAACGCCCTAAATCCCCGCTTCCATTACAGGGGTCATCGCCCGGTCTCAAGCAGTTGCAATGCCCAAAGCCAATCTGGTTTCCACTTGGCGAAAACACTCCGGGGGTCCGGGGGCAGCACCCCCGGCCGGGACCAACCTTGCGAAGCGCCACGCCAGTGCCGCGCCAATAGGCCGAAGACCGACGTTTCAGAAACCGCCCCGACGCCCGGTCATGCCGGATGTTCGGGCTTTTTCCCCGAGGGCGCCAGATAGGGCCGCGTCACGTCCTTCAGCGTCACCTCAAGGCACTCGACCTCGGCCGCAATGCCGCCATCCCCGGCCAAAATGATCTCGATCCGCCCGGTCCCGTCCTCGCCCGGCGCCCAGCCTATCGACAGCATCGACAACACCGTGTCCCGGTCTGCACGGTTCACCCCTTGCGAGGCGACCGAGGTCACGTCGCTGATGATCAAAAGGGCGCGTGCCCGTTCAAAACTGCGGCCCTGGCCGGATGTCAGACCCCGGTCTTCCCAGCGAAAGCGATTGATCAGAAAGGACAATCTGCGCGCCTTCGGTTCCCATTTCATATCGCCGCCGACCAAGACCGCATCCTGGATCAGCGCGGAAATGACCAGCAGTTCCTCGGCATCAAGGGCCTTCAGGTGCAAAGGCCGCTCGGTGCCATCCTCAAATCGTGCGTCTTCGGTCATGGCTATTCCCTCATTCGGCGCGGACGCGTTCAATGCGCGCCCCGCAAGCCGACAACTTGTCCTCCACCCGCTCATATCCCCGATCAAGGTGATAGACCCGGCTGACAACGGTTTCCCCCTCGGCGGCAAGTCCCGCCAGAATCAGCGATACACTGGCGCGCAGATCGGTTGCCATCACCCGCGCGCCTTTCAGCCGTTCGATTCCGGTGACCGTGGCGTGACCGCCATGGACATCTATCAATGCCCCCATACGCATCAGTTCAGGCGCATGCATGAAGCGGTTCTCAAAGATGGTTTCTTCCAGAACGCTGACACCATCGGCGGTGCACATCAACGCCATCATCTGGGCCTGAAGGTCGGTTGGAAAGCCTGGAAAGACCTCTGTTCGCACATTGACAGCGCGCGCACGGCCATTGGATCGGGCAACCTTCAACCCGGCGGCGGTTTCCGAGACGTGAATGCCCGCCTCATCCAGTTTTTCGCAAAACGCCGGCAAAAGGTCGATACGCCCGCCTAAAAGTTCAACCTCGCCCCCGGCAATGGCGGGCGCAATCATATAGGTGCCAAGCTCGATCCTGTCGGTGACAACCGAATGGGTGGCCCCATGCAGGCGGTCAACGCCCTGAACCGTAATCGTCGATGTGCCTTCACCGTCGATTTCAGCCCCCATTGCCCGCAGGCATTTCACCAGATCGACGATTTCCGGCTCGCACGCGGCGTTTTTCAGCACGGTGGTGCCTTTGGCCAGCGTGGCGGCCATGACGATATTCTCGGTGGCCCCCACCGAGGCAAAACGTTGCTCGATCTGTGCGCCTCTGAGACCCTTGCGGGCCACCGCGTGCAGATAACCGTCCTTCAGATCGATCTCGGCTCCGAGGGCCTCAAGCCCCGCGATGTGCAGATCCATCGGTCGCGCCCCGATGGCACAACCGCCGGGAAGCGAAACAATGGCCTGACCTTCGCGCGCCAGCAAGGGGCCAAGCACAAGGTTGGACGCCCGCATCTTGCGGACGATGTCGTAATCGGCCGTCAGGTTGGTCAGATCGTGGCTAGAGAGCGACAAGACCCGCCCGTTTTGCAGTGACGCCACTTCCGCGCCGAAGGATTGCAAAAGCTGCGTCATGGTCTTGATATCCGACAGCCGCGGCGCATTGGTCAGGGTCAGCGGCTCTTCGCTGAGCAAGGTCGCGGGCATCAGGGTCAGGCAAGCGTTCTTGGCCCCCGCAATCGGAATCTGGCCGCGAAGCTCTGTCCCGCCCGTCACGATAATCGAATCCATTGGCCTGCCTCAGCTTTCGTTTTTTGTTTCGGTGCCCGCCGCGGATGGCTCCGCCCCACGGGTCCGCGCCTGCGCCTTGCGTTTTTGTAAGTTGGCACGAAGTGCCGCCTTGAGCCGCTCGGCCTTTGCATCCGCAGCCATCGTCACCGGAGATTTCGCGTTCTTTCGCATCATGCCGACCTCTCTAGTGCGTTTTTCTGCGATATTGAATTGGAATTCAGCGCAATGTCGGGCGCGATCTGGTTTTCTTGCACTTATCCGGAAGCCGCATCACCCCGGCGTGACCACCGGATTGCCATATTGCACTTGCGTGACCGGTGAATTGCGTCTAATCACCCGCCACGCAAAAGGGCTGCGGTAGCTCAGTGGTAGAGCACACCCTTGGTAAGGGTGAGGTCGAGAGTTCAATCCTCTCTCGCAGCACCATTTTGCATTTGTTGCCATTGCACCCTTCTACAGCGTTTTGGTTTTTGATCAGGATCACCAGATCAAAAGCAAAACGCAACTATTCCCAGCGCTCGCTTTTGTCCAAGGCCTGTTTTCCTTAGGATAAGATCAGCATTATACCATATTTGCCAATGGCTTGATTAAAATTGAATAAGGTATTCGAACGACTCCTAAAAGGTATGCCGGGATTGAACACCAAGGCTTGCCCGGACCCGGTTGTCGGAGCCAGAGATGGATTTGTGGTTTTTCATCCACACCCTCTGGACAGTACCTCGGCGCTCGCCTAGAACGCGGCAGCCCGAACGCGTCGCGTTCACCCGTGCCCGGGTAGCTCAGGGGTAGAGCAGTGGACTGAAAATCCTCGTGTCGGTGGTTCAAATCCGCCCCCGGGCACCATTCAAAATCTTGATTTTGCTCTATATTCATTTCTGAGCCTTTCAGGGTTTGACATTTTTCTTGAAGGGTTTGACAACTTTTGATCTGCGTTCGTTCTCCTTTTCGAGTATTCCCATCGTGGTCCGGTTGCGGTCGGCAAGGTTGGCAGACCGGGAATAGTGGCGGGCCATCGACGGGGTTTTCTGCCCCAGCAGGTCCGCGATCTGGCGTTCCTCAAGCCCCGCCTCCCGTAGCGTTGTCGCAACCGTGTGCCGCAGGCCCTTGAGCGTAAGACCGGGTTGCACGACTTCGTCGGCTTCCAGCTTCTTTTTGAAGCGGTGCCAGACCGTCGAAAAGCCATTGTAGGTCCATGGCTTCCCAGTGGACGTGGCAAGGATCGTCACCGCGTCGTGGGCCGGTGCAGCATCTAGGGCCTTTTGCAGCGTCGGGCCGATAGGAATGGCGACCTCTTCACCAGTCTTGCCCCGGACGCCCCAGATCGTGTTACCGTCGATCTGGCGGCGGGTCAGCCTGAGCGCGTCGGACGGATCAAGGCCGGTATTCATTATCAGGGCGACCCCCACCCTCAAGTGGGGCGCGGCTCGATCCAGCACAACGGCGCGTTCCTCGACCGCCCAAGGCCGATTGGCATAGGGTCGATCTTTTGGGCGCGGCTTGGGAATGACGTCCGCCGCATAGTCCCGGTCAACCAAGCCTTTCGGAATGGCGAAGCGGAGGAAGGTCTGAAAAACCTGCCACTTCTGGCGTAATCTGATAGACTTGGGCATCCCTGCAAGGAGCCTTGCCGATGCCGAAACAGCCCGCCTTTCCCGGTCTTCGCAATGCGATGAAGAAGAAGCAG
>JBATDH010000301.1:0-6918 GCA_049663365.1 Albidovulum sp.
GCCGAAACCTTTTCGACCTTGACCAGACGCCGGACAAATACCTGCGCCAATGCCGAGAAAACCGCCCCGATCAAGACCACAATCGCCCCCAGTGTTTCGGACCCGCCCAGCGCGTTTTCAGACAAAGCCGTCAAACGCGGCGACAGGATGATCAGCACCCCTAGCATCCCCAGCGCAACCGACAGAATCCGAAAGGCGCGCACCTCCTCGCCAAGAAACATCGCGGCGAAAATCACCGTCAGCAAAGGCGAGGCATAGCCGATGGCCGTCACTTCCGGCAGCGGCAACAGGCCCAGCCCGGCAAATCCAAAACCCATGGCCGTTCCCCCGACCAATGCCCGCCAGAAATGCCCGAGAAAATTCTGCGTGACCAAGCCGGACTTCAATCCCCGCGTCACCGCCAGCCAGACGACGATGACCGGTATCGCAAAAGCCGACCGGAAAAACACCGCCTCGCCCGGCGGCACCACATCTGCCGCGGATTTGATCAGACTGGCCATGGCCACGAATATGGCGACGGAACACAGCTTCAGAGCAATTCCGCGCAAAGGGTTCATGGGGTTTCCTTTCTGCCCCTAGGAAGGTTGCGCATTGCCACGAATGCAAGGGCCAATCACTTCGGTCAGTCTGTCCTTGACGCCATCAGACCGGCTTCACCTTGGCGGCGGTCTTGTTGGCAAAGGCCTCCAGCCGGTCGCGCGACGCGGCTTGCGTGTTGACGACGCCCGCAACCACCGCCTCGGCATAGGCAGCATCCAGCGATGACATGTTCTGCATATGGCTGATGGCCGAACAGATGGCGAAATTCGACAAGGGCGGGTTTTGGGCAGCCAGCCGGGCCAGTTCCAGCGCCCGGTCTTCGCTGGAACCTTCAACCAGGTATTGGCAGAGCCCGACATCCACGGCCTCTTGGCCTTTGTAAATACGCCCTGTCAGCATCATGTCGATCATCCGCGACTTGCCCACCAGATCGGCCACGCGAATTGTCGCCCCCCCGCCGGTGAACAACCCGCGCTGGCCCTCGGGCAGGGCAAAATAGGTCGACTGATCGGCCACCCGGATATGCGCCGCCGAGGCCAGTTCCAGACCGCCACCGACAACCGCCCCCTTCAAGGCGGCAATGATCGGTACGCCGGAATATTCCATCTTGTTGAAGGCTTCGTGCCAGCGAAGACAAAGATGCATGAAATCCGCGGCACTGTGGTCGCGCTTGAAATGCTCGACCAGATCGAGCCCGGCACAGAAATGGTCGCCTTCGGCGCGCAGCAGCACCGCCCGAATGCCCGATCTGGGAATGGCCGAAAAAAGCGTTACCAATTCCTCGATTGTCGCTGCATCAAGCGCATTGCGCTTGGCCGCGCGGGCGAGAGAGACGGTCGCAATCCCGTCTGCGTAAACCGCAAGCATCAGATTGCTCAGGGGAATGTCTTCGATTCGGATCATGGCACTGTCCTGTTTGTCGCGATTGGCGGAATTTGCCACAATGACTGGCTGGAAAGCCATGCCGACCAAAGCGGATGATAGATGACGCTGCGTCAATTCATGTCAGTGAAGGTACAAAAGTCGGACGCCCGCAATCATTTTTGCAGCGCCAAAATCCCCCGCAACGCCATCAACAGCGCCTGAACCGTCGTCTCGTGTTCCCCCGACTCGACCAGATGACCGTTCGGGTGGTCCCTCAATGCCTCGGCTTGCGCCCCAAGGGCAAATCCGACGACCGGCAGGCCCGTCGCCAGGGCTTCGTGGGTCGTGTAGGAAAAGGTTTCCGGCCAGATCGACGGAATCAGCCATGCGCCGATATTGTAGCTCCGCGCCAGAGTCGGCAGATCGGCCAGCGCATAGGCCCCGTGAACTCGGACCGATGCGGGCAAGAAGTAGCCGGGATCGGTATCACCGATCACGACAATGCGCGGCCTGCCTTCTGCGGCCTCGGCCAGTGCCGCGACGATCGCGATGCCCTTTTGAAAATTGATGTTGCCCAACACGCCGATCACCACATCCCGACCGGTCTGCGGGACACCAATCGCCGCTACCGCGGTGTGCAAGGCATGTGGCACCACCCTGATTTTGCCCGCAAATTCAGGCCAGGCGCGTGCGACATGGTTTCGGCTATCGTCGGAAAAAACCGTCAATCGGTCAGCCACATCAAAAAGTTTCCCCCAAGCGACGCGCCAGTCATCGAGCGAAACTGTCTCCCCGCCGGGTGTGGTCGTCTGATGGGCCGGGTCGTCGTTACCGGCCAACGGCACCCCCCGAAACCGGCCATCCGCGTCCAGCAATGTGTAGGACGGGCTGAGCGGAAAGAAATCGTGAAAGAGGATTTCCATGCCATCCCCATCGCGTTTCAGACCGGCAAGAAGCCTCGGTACGGAAAACGGGTCCGGGTCGCCGACAGCGCAGGAATACACGAAATCACAATGCGCCGGGGCCAGAAGTGCGGCGGTCACTGCCAGATCGTCGGTTTCACCGACCAAGGTGGCATCGTCGGGCAGGTAAAGCTCCAACCGCCAGCGAAACCGCCCGCCCAGGCGCAAGACCAGCGCGGCCTCCGGATCGGGTGCAGCAGTCGCCCGTGCAATCTGCCGCTCCAGCCAGATTTCCGCACCCCCACCCAGCGAATGCGCGACATAGACCGGCAGACGGCCTTTGGTTCGGGTCGCGGCCCAGGCTATGGCCAAGGCCAGGCGCGGAGTTGCCAGCGGGTCTTCCAGAATGAAGGTCTCAGTCACGATCGGAAAGCGCGGGTGACGCGCCCCGATGATACGGTTGTTGGTGGCGATCAGGCGCTGTTTTTCCGCCGATCCGAACGAGGCCCCGCCACGGTGTTCGACAAACAGCCCCGGTAGGGCGACATGGGTGCCGCCCAGCGCTAGTATCTTCTGGCACCAGTCCACTTCCTCGCCATAGCCCCGCCCGAAAACCGGATCAAATTCCGGCACCCTGGCCAGCCACTGACCTGCAATGGCCATGCAGAATCCGACGCCAGTGGGAATGTTCTCATGACAGGCATCGGGATTGAAAGTCGCGGCCACCCGGTCGATGGCGTCACCCTGCCCCGCCCTCAGGGGTTGCGGTGCACAGATCACGGGCACGGTCAGTATTTCGGCGTCATTCGACATTGGTGTGACCGAGGCCACATGCGGGTTGTTCACGATAGGTCTGACAAGGCGACTGGCCCAGTTGGCGGGTACAAGAGCATCCGAGTTAAGCAGAACGACGATCCCGGCTTTGTCCTTTGCAACCGCAAAGCCACGGTTCACACTGCCGATAAAGCCGAGATTTGTCTGGTTTTCGATCAGTACCATCTGCCCGCCGGACGCGTTTGCCACGCATCCGCGCAGCCAGGGCCGCACCCGTGGATCGCTCGATGCATCCTCGACGATAATCAGATGCCAAGGCAGATCGGTGTGGCGCACGATCCTGTCCATGACTTCGGGCAGCAGGTCAAAGGCATTGAAGACCGGAAGCACGATGGCGATACGCGTGTCGGGCGCGACGCTGGCGACCTTCCCTGTCCGGTCAAACAGCGCCTTGTCGATCTTGGCCACTTGCGGGTCAAGCGTCAGCCCGAGCGCCTTGCGGATTTTGGGCCGCAAACTCAGATCGCCGCTGCGCGACCATTGCAAGATGGACGGGACAGCCCGGATAAGGGCTATGATAAAACCGGGCACCAGACGGATGGCGGCCCAGCGCTGGCGCGACCGGCCGGGAACGGGCAAATCCACCGAAACCGCGCCACAGATTGGCGCGAAAAGACGCAGCGTGCCGCAATGCAGGGAAACCGAGGCCGCAAGTCGCGGCCCAGCGCCAGTATTGTCCGCAGGCTCGGGCAGCAGACGGGTCTGAAACCCCAGGGCGTCCTCAAGCCAAAGCTCGTCCAGATCCGACCGGCACAAGACCCGGATGCGGTTGGCCGACAAACGTATTTCCTCGACATCCGCAAGCACAGTCCCGGCAGCATCGCGCAATACCGGGCCGCGGCGCGACAGGTGCAGGTGCCGCGCCAGATATCGTTGAAACACACCATAGACACGGCGGAACATCAGTTTCCTCAAAGCCTTTCGGGCGAACGCACGAAAACGAACCTCATTGCTCAAACCGGGGACGCAGACTCCAGAAGCTGTTCAACCGCCGCCTGCATGTGGCGTGAATAATCGGGATTGTCGACAAAGACCGGATGCCTTGCTGCTTCGCGCAGCGCCTGGGATATCTTGCTGCGACGTTTTGGATTGGTGGCAAGGTCTGCGGCAAGACCCACATACTCGTCCGGGCTATCGGCCAGAAGCTCGGTAAGTCCAAGGCTGCCGATCAGGAACTGGTCGATCGACCGGGTGGAACGGCGGCGCAGCGTCACAGGCGGAATGCCGTAGATCAGTGCCAGGTGGGTCATTGTCGCCCCGCCATGCGGAAACGGGTTAAGGTAGACATCGGCACAAGACAGCGCCGCCTCGGCCTCGGCCACGGTCAGTTCGCTCAGAACCCGGATACGGGCCGGATCAAGCCCCACCTCGGCGGCGGTTTCGGCCAGTTGCCGGTTGAAGGGGAAGGCCTGCGAACGGGCCGCCCAGCCGGGATTATAGGGGGCCAGCAACAAGATACCGCGCGGCACATCACGCACCGCACGCATCATGGTGATCAGAGATTCGCGGCGCAGTTTCTGGAAAGAGCCTGCATTCATCATCACGACGTCGTCTTCGGCAAGGCCAAGCGCCGCCCGGTCCAAAGGCGGGTTGGCGCGGGGTTTGAACGAGGTCAGAAAAGAGATTACCGGGCCCTTCACCCGCAGCAGGCGTTCGGGAAAATCGCTCTGGACGACATCGTGGTCGGCATGGTCGGAAAGCCCGGTGATGTAGGTGGAAAACGATGGGAACCCCAGCGACATCGGCACATGCGAATTCATCACCACCTGCACCGGGGCCACCGGATGGTAAAGCGCCAGTTCCTGATCGCGCAGCCCGTAGGTCGTGGCATTGGCAAAAAGGAACACGTCAAGCTCATCGGCCAGAATCTGCGCCCGCAGACTGGTTGCGTCAGGCGGCAAAAGGCGGCGGTGGGTGATGGCCGCGTCAAAGTCGCGATCAAAGGCCGAATCGGCGCTGACCACGCGGTCACGGAACCCGACAGAATAGGCAAAAACTTCGTATTTGCTGTGATCAAACGCGCGGAAAATCGCCACCACCGCTTCGCTATCGGGGCCTTTATCGAAGGTCCGGCACAGGATGCCGATGCGCCTGCGTCCGGCGCTGCCATCGGCGGGGCGCGGGCTTGGCCGGGCCGTCCCCTGCCCAAGCGCGATCTGGTCGAGCAGGCGGTTGCGCGCTGCAAAGACCTCGCGCAGCGGCGCCTCGATCAAAAGAAGCTGGCCCATATCCAGTTTTGCGGCGGTCGCAGCAATCTGACGCCGGAGGGTTTCGGGCCGGTCCTCGGCCATGTTGCGGTTCAGCCAGTCGAGAAGACGCCCGGCATAGGCCACATAGCCCTCGTCATCGCCTTTGCGAAACAAGAAGGGCTGCATGGTGATCCAGCCTAGATAGTGGCGACGAATGTCAGGCGGAAGCTGTCCCGGATCAGCTATCAACGGCACCCGCCATGCTGGCAGCATCAGCATGGCCTGCAACACCAACCGGCGCAGTGAATTGTCAGACATGCCCCGCTCGCCCGCCGCGAGTTGACCAAAGGTCGCGACGATTTCATCCAATGCCGCCTTTTCGGTCGCGTCATGGCCTGCCAGCGTGTGCAGGCCAGAGGTAAGCGATGCCCAGGGATCGGCAAAGAACTTGTGCGTGGCAAGGTCGGCAAGTCTGGCTTCTGGCACCGCACGCAACGCCGACAAAGCCGTGCGGCGCAGATCAATCAATCTGGTCTCAAAACCCGGCGGGGTCGGTTCGGCGCGCAACGCCCAGGAGTTGGTCAGCGCATTCGCCTCGGCCCCGGCCCCGTGCAGCGCGTCCAGCAAAGCGCCAATGTCCTTGCTCATGGGTGCCTTACTCGGAAAGAATGCCGTAATCTGCGGCAAGGGCACCGTGAAATGTTCATGCGCCTCGGGCGCTTGGCCAAAAGTGCTGCCCGGAACGCGCCAACCGACGATGTTGGTGACCTCGATGCCCAGCGGCGCGCCCAGACCGGACCAGAGATTGTAGTTGGACCCCGGCGCATCGGAAAACAGGGCAAAGACCCGGCAACCCGGCCGCGCGAATACCAAATTCGCCAGATGGGCGCTGCTTTGCGCGACGACCGCATCGGCATTGGCCATATGGCGGATTTGTTCGGCAAAGGAGAGTTTAGAGAAGTCCACCGACGTGAACCCCCGATCGCAAAGCGACTGTTCAATCGCCTCCCTGTTGAGCAGCTTGCGCCACTTGCTTTCCCGCCGCAGGAACAGCCGCCGTGGCGTCGCCGCCAATGCCCCCTGATCCGGCGGACAGATCATTGCCGACAGGGCCGCAATCTTGACCAGCGCCTTCGGGTGCAGTCGAACCGCATCATGCGGTACATCCGCCTGCAAAAAGGCATCCTGGAAATTGTTCGGCATCGAGCCCGCGAAAAGCCGCCCCACATTAAAGGTACGGTGACGCGCCAATCGCAGGATCGGGTTGTCCGGCAAAAGCAGCCGCAGCGCCTGATAATGCTGCGCAGGCATATCGTCATCGGTCAGCAAAGGTGTTCCAGCAGGCGCAATTGCCGCCGCGAACAGGGCACGCGGCAAGGTTTCGATCAGGAAATGATAATAATTTTTGGAATATGACCCGCAGGCAAAAATGCCAGCCGGGATAGGTGCCCCTAGATCATACCGGCGCAGCAAGACCTCATGTTCCCCTGCCGCCGCAACCGCCGCGTTGCCCTTGACCTCGGCCAGCAGGGGGTCGAATGTCGCCAACCCGTGATCCAGCCACTGGCCCGACGCCGTGATAAATCCAT
>JBATDH010000302.1:0-9658 GCA_049663365.1 Albidovulum sp.
GTCGATGTCGAAATCAAGATTTAAGGAGGGCAGGACCATGTTGCGCTCTGGCGTTATCGCAAAAAAGCTGGGCATGACCCGGCTGTTTCTGGAGGATGGCCGGCAGGTTCCGGTGACCGTTCTTCAACTGGACAATCTGCAGGTCGTGGCCCAACGCACCGCTGAAAAGGATGGCTATTCGGCTGTTCAGCTTGGCGCGGGCACGGCCAAGGCCAAGCGGACCACGGCGGCCATGCGCGGCCACTTCGCCAAGGCGAACGTGGCCCCCAAGCGCAAGATCGCCGAATTCCGCGTCAGCGCCGACAATATGATCGGCGTCGGCGAAGAGATCACGGCCGATCACTACTTTGCCGGACAGTTCGTCGATGTTGCGGGCACCTCGATCGGTAAGGGTTTTGCCGGTGCGATGAAGCGGCACAACTTCGGCGGCCTGCGCGCCAGCCACGGTGTGTCGGTCAGCCACCGCTCGCACGGTTCCACCGGGCAGTGTCAGGATCCGGGCAAGGTGTTCAAGGGCAAGAAGATGGCCGGTCACCTCGGTGCCGTCCGTGTGACAACCCAGAACCTGCAAGTTATCCGCACCGACAGCGACCGCGGTCTGATCATGATCAAGGGCTCGGTTCCGGGGTCGAAAGGCGGTTGGGTGACGGTCAAGGATGCGGTGAAAAAGCCGTTCCCGGACAGTGCCATTCTGCCCGCTGGCCTGAAATCGCTGGGCGAGGCTGCCAAAAAGGCTGCCGAAGAGGCCGCCGCTGCTGCCGCCGCCGAGGAAGAAGCCGCCCGCAAGGCTGCGGCGGAAGCCGAGATTGCAGCACAAGAGGCTGCCATGGCCGCTTCTGATGCCGCCAGTGCTGCCGAAGATGATGCCGGTGATGCGACGACCGACGCGCCTGAAGGAGACAAAGAATGAAACTCGATGTGATCAAGCTCGACGCCAAAAAGGCAGGCTCGATCGATCTCTCCGACGAGATCTTCGGGCTGGAGCCGCGCGCCGATATCCTTCACCGCGTCGTGCGTTGGCAGCGAGCTGCCGCACAGGCTGGTACACACAAGGTCAAGGGCCGTTCCGAGGTCAGCTATTCGACCAAGAAGATCTACCGCCAGAAGGGCACCGGCGGCGCACGCCACGGTGACAAGGGCGCGCCGATCTTCCGTCACGGCGGTACCTACAAAGGTCCGACCCCGCGCAGCCACGCCCATGATCTGACCAAGAAGTTTCGCGCCCTTGGCCTGAAGCACGCCTTGTCGTCCAAGGCCGGTTCGGGCAATCTGGTGATCCTCGACGGGTTGGAGATGAAAGAGGGCAAGACCTCTTTCCTCGCCAAGGCCGCCAAGGAGCTGGGCTGGAAGCGGGTGTTGATCATCGACGGTGCCGATGTGAACGAAAACTTCGCCCGCGCCGCGCGCAATATCGAAGGTATCGATGTGCTGCCGTCGATGGGCGCCAATGTCTATGACATCCTCAAGCGTGACACGCTGGTGATCACCAAGGCCGGTGTCGAGGCGCTGGAAGCCCGTCTGGGGAAAGGTGACTTGAAATGAGCGCGAAACCCGAACATTACGATGTGATCCGCAAGCCGATCATTACCGAAAAGGCCACGATGGCGTCCGAACATGGCGCGGTGGTGTTTCAGGTCGATATCGCTGCGAACAAGCCGCAAATCAAAGAGGCCGTCGAGGCGCTTTTTGGTGTGAAGGTGAAGGCCGTCAATACGGTCGTCACCAAAGGCAAGGTGAAAAAGTTCCGCGGCCGTCCCGGCGTGCGCAACGATGTGAAAAAGGCCTATGTGACCCTGGAAGAAGGGAACACTATCGACGTCTCTACGGGGCTTTGATAGAAGGCGGCGAATCTGGCGGCCCCCTGATGCGGGGCCGTTGATCATTTGACGAGAGGGGACCTTCGGGGCCCTGTAAACCAACGGACCTTAAGGTCCAAAGCAACGGAAGACAGAAAGCATGGCACTCAAGTCGTATAAACCGACGACGCCGGGCCAGCGAGGGCTGGTTCTGATCGACCGTTCGGGGCTTTGGAAAGGTCGCCCGGTGAAGGCTCTGACAGAGGGTCTGATCAAAACGGGTGGCCGGAACAATACCGGACGTATCACGATGTGGCACAAAGGTGGTGGGGCCAAGCGGCTTTACCGCGTTGTGGACTTCAAGCGCACGAAGTTCGACATGCCCGCCACGGTCGAGCGGATCGAATACGATCCCAACCGCACCGCCTTTATCGCCCTGGTCAAATATCAGGACGGTGAGCAGAATTACATCCTGGCACCCCAGCGTCTGGCCGTGGGCGACAGTGTCATCGCCGGGGCCAAGACCGACGTGAAGCCGGGCAATGCCATGCCGTTTTCGGGGATGCCGATCGGCACCATCGTGCACAACGTTGAACTGAAGCCCGGCAAGGGTGGCCAGATGGCCCGCGCTGCCGGAACCTATGCCCAGTTTGTCGGTCGTGATGGTGGCTATGCCCAGATCCGCCTCTCATCGGGCGAATTGCGCATGGTGCGTCAGGAATGCATGGCGACGATTGGCGCGGTCTCGAACCCCGACAACTCGAACCAGAATTTCGGCAAGGCCGGTCGTATGCGCCACAAGGGTATCCGCCCGACCGTGCGCGGTGTCGCTATGAACCCGATTGATCACCCGCATGGTGGTGGCGAGGGCCGCACCTCGGGTGGCCGTCATCCGGTGACACCTTGGGGCAAGGGTACCAAGGGTAACAAGACCCGCTCGAACAAGACGACGGACAAATATATCGTCCGGTCGCGCAACGCCAAGAAGGGGCGCTAATCCATGGGACGTTCAGTATGGAAGGGCCCTTTTGTCGACGCGTTTTTGCTGAAGAAAGCAGAAACCGCGCGCGCTTCGGGCCGCTCGGAAGTGATCAAAATCTGGTCGCGCCGCTCAACAATCCTGCCGCAATTCGTAGGCCTCACATTCGCGGTCTATAACGGGCACAAACACATCCCGGTGAATGTCACCGAAGAGATGATCGGCCAGAAGTTCGGTGAATATTCGCCGACGCGTACCTATTATGGTCATGCCGCCGATAAAAAAGCCAAGAGGAAATAAGCCATGAGCAAGGAAAAAAATCCGCGCCGCGTGGCCGATAACGAGGCCATGGCCAAGTCCAAGATGCTTCGCACAAGCCCTCAGAAACTGAACCTTGTCGCCGCCATGATCCGTGGCAAGAAGGTAGGAAAGGCGCTGTCCGATCTCACCTTCTCGAAGAAGCGGATATCAGAGGATGTGCGCAAATGCCTTCAGTCGGCGATTGCCAATGCTGAAAACAACCACGGTCTTGACGTGGATGCGCTGGTGGTGGCCGAGGCCTATGTCGGCAAGAACATCACCCTCAAGCGCGGTCGCCCGCGTGCGCGGGGCCGTTTCGGCAAGATCATGAAACCGTTCAGCGAGCTGACCATTCTGGTCCGGCAAGTCGAAGAAACTGTCGGGGAGCAAGCATAATGGGACAGAAGGTCAATCCGATTGGCATGCGCCTCCAGGTCAACCGTACCTGGGACAGCCGCTGGTTCGCTGACAGCAAGGACTATGGCAACCTTTTGCTTGAAGACCTGAAAATGCGGGAATTCATCCACAAGGAATGCAAGCAGGCCGGGGTTTCCAAGGTCATCATCGAACGCCCGCACAAAAAGTGCCGGGTCACGGTGCATACCGCGCGTCCGGGTGTCATCATCGGCAAGAAAGGCGCCGATATCGAAACCCTGCGCAAGAAGCTGACGCAATTCACCGCGTCTGACCTGCACCTCAACATCGTCGAGGTCCGCAAGCCGGAACTGGATGCGATGCTGGTGGCCGAATCCATCGCCCAGCAGCTTGAGCGTCGTGTATCGTTTCGCCGCGCGATGAAGCGTGCGGTGCAAAACGCCATGCGGATGGGATCGCTGGGGATCAGGGTCAATGTCGCCGGTCGTCTTGGCGGTGCCGAGATTGCCCGGACCGAATGGTACCGCGAAGGCCGGGTGCCGCTGCACACGCTGCGCGCCGATATCGACTATGCGCTGGCCGAAGCCATGACACCCTACGGGATCATCGGGATCAAGGTCTGGATTTTCAAGGGCGAGATCATGGAACATGATCCGCAGGCCCATGACCGTCGCCAGAGCGAAGCCCAGGATGGCCCCGCACCGCGCGGTCCGCGTCGCGATGCCCGGTAAGGAGTAGAACAGATGCTACAACCTAAACGGACAAAGTTCCGCAAACAGTTCAAGGGCCGCATTCACGGCGAAGCCAAGGGCGGCTTTGACCTGAACTTCGGCGGATTTGGTCTCAAGGCGGTCGAGCCGGAACGTGTGACGGCGCGCCAGATCGAAGCGGCCCGCCGCGCGATCACCCGCCATATGAAACGTCAGGGTCGGGTCTGGATCCGGATTTTCCCGGACACGCCGGTCACCTCCAAACCCACCGAAGTGCGGATGGGTAAGGGTAAGGGTTCGGTCGATTTCTGGGCGGCCAAGGTCAAACCCGGCCGGATCATGTTCGAGATCGACGGCGTTTCCGAAGTCATCGCCCGCGAAGCGCTGCGCCTTGGTGCCATGAAACTTTCCGTGGCGACACGGGTCGTGGTACGCGAAGACTGGTAAGGTCTCCCAGTTGCGCGCGACCCGTGCGGTATAGCGAATTGCAGAGCAATTCTCGGGCCGGCACCTGGTAAATGTTAAGAACTCCCGCCGAGAAATCGGCGGGGTTTTCATTTTGGTAGTATCGCAATTCTGGTGTGACTATTTGGAACAGGGGGGATTGGCAATCTGGTCCCCCTCCCAATTGGGGCGACACATATCCCATTGAAACCCGCCGCCTTCGAGGTGGATCACAGTTGGGCCTAGCCGGGAAATCCGGACCGGATACCATGTGCCGTTGGTAAAAATCTGCTTGCCGATCAGGACGTCGTTCCCGACATCGTCGATTTGCAGCATTGGCTCATCAACGGCGTACACGCCGGGCGCATTGGTGATGGTTGTCACGCCGGTGCCATCCTTGATGACAAAGCCATAGTGGTATTTCGCGCTGTACCAATGCCCCTGAATTTGATCCAGAAGGGTTCCTGACGGATTGTGTTCCTCGATACCGACACCAATTGCGGACGATTTGCCTTGGGCACCTGTCACGTTCGGCCCCAGAATTGCTTCCGCCAGCCTCTCGGAAACAAGCTCTTCGCAGCCATTTGCCGCGGCAATCGTCAAGGCAAGCTCCGATCGCGCCACTCCTTGATCAACTCCCGGCTCATAGGTATTGGCGGCGTCGATGCCAATTCCATCCAGGGCCTTCAGAAGGCTGGACAATTCCGCATCGGCGTCCGCGGTCAAACGGAGGTCACCGGAGGAGCCCTCGATGGGCCGGGTCCGGCACAGTTCGGCGGCTGAAACCCGAATTTCGGCACGTGCGGTCTTATCGCCGTCGTCGGTCTGGGCAAAGGCCCCATGACCCGCAACAGCCAATCCAAACGCCGCGAGCAGCCTGATCATCCGTTTCCCCTCTGACTTGCACCCACGCAAAAAGGTATCAGACAACGCCGGTGGTTCAATCCACATTGTCCGAGTGGGCCCCGATTGACGCCACCGCCCCGACGGTCAAGGATAGTGGCGACGTGGAGGACTGCCAATGAAACTCGCCCATCCCGAAACCGCTGCCCCGATGGATGCTCAAGCCCGTAAATCCATCAAACCCGTCGTCTGCTATTCGCCCGAAACCCTGCCCGCTCCCCAATTGGACCTCTATCGCGCCGCCCGCGCCAACCTGACCGCAGTGGCCGAAGCTATCGCCGCCCCGCGAGAGGCCGCGACCTTCCACGTTCCCGCCGGACATTTCTTCCGCATCCATTCCGTGGACGGCCCGCAGGTCGGTGATCTCAATCTCTGGAGCGCCAGCGACCTTTCCGAACGGTTCTACTCCGGCAAGACCCGCGCGTTGCACGGCACCCATCTTTCAACCGGCGACAGGCTGTGGTCATCCTTCCCGCATTTGCGCCCGATGGCCACGATCACCCATGATACGCTCGACTGGTACGGGTTTGACGGCTATGGCGGCGCGGTTCATGACGTGATCGGCACCCGCTGCGATCCCTACACCCATGCCCTGCTCAGCGGCGGTGACCAATACCACCACTGCTGTCACTCCAACCTCACCCGCGCGCTCAGCGATGAAACCGGGCTCTCGCTGCGCGAGGCCGAACCCCATGTCCACGATGTGCTCAACGTCTTCATGTGCACCGGTTTCCTGCGCGATACCGGCCAGTATTTCATGAAGGCCAGCCCGGTCCGTCCCGGCGACTATCTCGAATTTTTTGCCGAGATTGACCTTTTGGGCGCGCTCAGTGCCTGTCCGGGCGGCGATTGCTCGGCCGAACATTCCAGCGATACCGCCGCCTGTTATCCGCTGCGCGTCGAAATCCTGCGCCCGGCGCAAGGTTCCCTGAAGGGCTGGCAAAGCCCGGCCACAAACACCTATGACCGTCAGCACGGGCGATAGCGTTCCCGCGAAACGCCTCATGATTTCTTCTTTGGAAAAATACTCTGGGGGTCCGGGGGTAACACCCCCGGCGCTCTACGCCCGCACAAAATGCAACCGATCAAAACGCCTGCGCAGCGACGCCGCGCGCGGGGCCAGGGCTTCGGGCGCGTTTGAGCGTAGCGCTTCGGCCACAAGGCCTGCGATCTCGGGGATGTCTTCGGGGGTGACTCCCCAGCGGACCAGTTCCGGTGTGCCGATCCGAAGCCCGTTCATGTCGCCCGCCACCTCTGCACCCGGCAACCCGATGCCACAGGCCAGAAACCCGGCCTTGCGCAGTTTTTTCGAGGCCGCCTGACCACCCCCGAAACCCGCGGCCTCGACCGCGAACTGATGCGAGTCCGTAAAGCCGCGCGGCCCGGCAAAGACCGGCAGGCCGTGACCGGCCAAGGCTTCGGCAAAGGCGCGCGCCGTGTCGATCATCGCGCCCGCATAGGCCGACCCGAAGTCGCGCCAGTCGAGCAGGGATATCGCCAGTGCCGCCGATTTCGCCGCGTCGAAATTCGCCGTCATGCCGGGAAAGGCGATGTGGTCAAGCCGTTCGGCGATACTTGCGTCATTGGTCACGATCAGCCCGCCCGCCGGGCCGCCAAGGCTTTTGTAGGTGGACATCGTCATCAGATGCGCGCCTTCGGCCAAAGGATTTTTCCAGGCGCGTCCGGCGATGATGCCGCATTGATGGGCCGCGTCGAACAACACCCTGGCGCCTACCTCATCGGCGATGGCCCGCACGTCGCGCACAGGGTGTTCAAAGAGGTTGAGGCTGCCGCCGATCGTGATGAGCTTGGGCCGGATCTCTTGCGCCAATCCGCGCAGCGCATCGAGATCGACCGTATAACCGTCGGCATCGACCGGGGCGGGATGCGTCACAAGCCCGTAAAGCCCCGCGCCTCCCGCCGCATGATGGGTGACGTGACCGCCGATGGTGCCCGGCGGGGCGATGATGGCATCGCCGGGTTTGGTCAGGGCCATGAAGCCATAAAGATTGGCCAAAGCGCCGGATCCGACGCGGATTTCCGCATATTTTGCGCCAAATATCTCGGCGGCAAGCTCGGCGGCGATGACCTCGATTTCCTCGATCGCCTCCAGCCCCATTTCATATTTGTCACCCGGATAGCCCAGCGACGGGCGGCTGCCGAGGCCGCGCGACAGCACCGCTTCGGCTGCCGGGTTCATCACATTGGTGGCGGGGTTGAGGTTGAAGCAGTCGCGCTCGTGGATGTCGGCATTGCGCCGGATCAGCGCCTCGACCCGGTCTGCCACCTCGTCGGACGCGGCTCCGGTGGCCGTGGCATAGCGTTGGATCAGCGTTTCGCAATCGGCGGGAACCCAGGGACGGGCGGCGAGGTGGGGCATGGTTCTTCTCCTGTCAACTGTCGGTATCGAAACAGAAAAAACGGGCTCCCGCAAACTCGTTTTTCTGAATGCGAGCGGTGCTTTCCGCCTCGACCAGCGATACGCCAACTCTACCTGCCTTTGCGACAGGGGACGGGTTGCGCTGCCGTGAAAGCACCACAAAAAGATACGACCATCGGCGGATTGTTGCCTAAAATTGCGGACAGTCTGATCCTTGGAAAAATCCCAGGGGAGACGGACGATGGGACTTGAACAACATACGGCGACAGTCACGCATATCAGTGCGGCTTTTGATCTGCATTCCTATGCGCGCTACGACCAGGAATGCTGCAATTCTGCAAGACATACGGCGCGCGGTCGGCATCTGGATGCCATTGATCTGGCCAAGCAGCCGGGGTTGCTGCACCGGTTGCAGGCAATCCTGAACGACTGAGGAAACGCCGCGTTTTCTGTTAGATTCCGGTGGCTTACTGAATGCGGAAAAGATCATTCTTCCCTAGCTGAAAGCGGCAGAAAGGGCGATTTCGACCATATCGCCGAAGCTGCGTTCGCGGTCTTCGGAGGGGAGCGCCTCATGCGTCAGGAGGTGGTCCGAGATGGTCAGCACCGCCAGTGCCCGCACCCCGTGCCGCGCAGCGACGGTGTAAAGTTCGGCGGTCTCCATCTCCACTGCCAGAATGCCGTGGCGCTGCATCGCCTCATTGAGATCGGGGCGTTCGTCGTAGAAAACATCCGAGGAATAGATGCCACCGACATGGGTTTGTGTGCCCTTCGCCCGTGCCGCCGCGACGGCTTTTTCCAGCAGTCCGTAATCGGCGCAGGGGGCGAAATTCATCTCGCGGAAATAGCCTTTGGAGGGGGACGAAAGCGTCGTTGCGGTCATGGCGATCACCACGTCGCGGATCTGGACATCGGGCTGCATCGCCCCCGCAGAACCGATACGGATCAAGCATTTGGCCCCATAATCGCGGATCAGCTCATTGGCATAGATCGACAGCGAGGGCATTCCCATACCCGATCCCTGGATGGTGACCAGGTGGCCGTTCCAGGTGCCGGTGAAGCCCAGCATTCCGCGCACCTGATTGATGCATCTGGCACCCTTCAGAAAGGTTTCCGCCGCCCATCTGGCGCGGTAGGGGTCGCCGGGCATCAGCACGGTTTCAGCGATCTCGCCGGGTTTGGCACCGATATGGGTGGACATGGGGAGCCTTTCGGAAGGGGACGTCGCCGCGAGTATAGGGTTGGGTTAGCGAAAGGTTAATGGGCGTGTGGGTATCCGCCGTGACGCTTGTCTAACAGTTTGATTTAGTGTGATAATACCTGTCAGCAAACCGTCTGCGAAATGTCGGCAAAACGTATGGCAAGCGGCCGGACAGTCGCCGGATGTTCGCGGCGGAGTGACGCCCGGTGTGCGGGACAATGTGTGAATTCGCTGCAATCATGCAAATGTCAGCTTTGAAGGATCAAAATAAGTCCGGCACAATCAATCAATATTCGATCTAGTATTCAGAACCGCTAGTACGTCGTTAATGTTCCTAACATAGCTCGGAACGACTCGTTGAAAAGCAGCGAGGCTCATTGCTCCAAAGACCGTCCCCAACACAAAAATCACTATGCTAACGTTCGCCTCGATCATTGTGGCCAGAAAACACGCCACGTTAATCATCACTCAGCCTCGCGGCTGGTGCGTTTGATACATAATGCCGAGTATTTTTGCAAAGAAGATGCGGGTTTTGGCAAGGGCAGAGCGACCGGGCCCGCCGCGGGCCCG
>JBATDH010000303.1:0-2169 GCA_049663365.1 Albidovulum sp.
CGGCGGCACCGGGAAAACAGTTGCAGCTTGCGGACAAGGCCGCCGACAAGGTCCGTCGCCATGCCCGCTACGCGGTCGACTGCGCGATGACAACCGGCAAGGCCGAATCCTGCATTACACCGTTGCCGCAGGATACCCGTTTCAATGACGACGCCTGGCAGGCAAAACCGTTCAACATGATCTATCAGGGCTTCCTGCTTCAACAGCAATGGTGGCACAATGTAGTCACCGGCGTTCCCGGCGTCACGGCGCAACACGAACGTGAGTTGCAGTTCCTGACCCGTCAGGTGCTCGACATGGTCTCGCCGTCCAACTTCCTCTGGACCAACCCGGAAGTGCTGGCAGCAACGCGCGAAAAGAATGGTCTGAACCTGATCCGGGGGATGCAGAACTTCCTGCAGGATATGCAGAACACGGTGGCGGGAGCGGCGCCGGAGGGCACCGGCTCCTTCCGGCCGGGCCGGGACGTCGCGGTAACGAAAGGCAAGGTCGTCTATCGCAATCAGTTGATCGAGCTCATCCAGTATGCCCCCCTCACGGACACTGTTAGCCCTGAGCCGATCCTGATCGTCCCGGCCTGGATCATGAAATACTACATCCTCGACCTGTCGCGGCAGAACTCGCTGGTGCGCTATCTGGTCGAGCAGGGCCATACAGTCTTCATGATCTCGTGGAAGAACCCCGATGCGGGGGACCGCGATCTCGCGCTCGACGACTATCGCCGCCTCGGCATCATGGAGGCGCTGGAGGTGATCGGGGGCATCGTACCGGAAAGGAAGGTCCAAGCGGTCGGGTATTGCCTGGGCGGCACGCTCCTGTCGATCGCGGCGGCCGCGATGGCGCGCGATGGCGATGACCGGCTGGCCTCGCTGACGCTGCTGGCCAGCCAGGTCGATTTCACCGAACCGGGCGAGTTGCAGCTGTTCATCAACGAAAGCCAGCTTGCCTTTCTCGACAGTGTCATGTGGAAACAGGGCTATCTGGATACGACCCAGATGGGGGGTGCCTTTCAGATGCTAAGATCGAACGACCTTGTCTGGTCGCGTGCAGTGCGAGAGTATCTGATGGGCGATCAGCCGCCATTGAGCGACCTCATGGCCTGGAACGCGGACGGCACGCGAATGCCCTACGCCATGCATTCGCAATACCTGCGCCAGCTTTATCTCAACAACGATCTGAGCGATGGGCGCTACAAGGTCGATGAGCACCCGATTGCGATCTCGGATATCCGCGTTCCGATCTTTGCAGTCGGAACGGAGAAGGATCACGTCGCGCCCTGGCCGTCGGTCTTCAAGATCCAGGCGTTGACCGATACTGACGTGACCTTCGTGCTGACCAGCGGCGGTCACAACGCGGGCATCGTTTCCGAGCCGGGCCACCCGCGCCGGTCCTATCGGATGGGGACCAAGCGCGCGATGGACCGCTACGTCGATCCGGAGACATGGCAGGCCGGGGCCGACGTGCATGACGGATCGTGGTGGAAGGCGTGGTCCGCATGGCTGGGGTCACATTCGGGCGATCCGACCAGCCCCCCGGACATCGGCAATGCAACGCCGGGCGCCCCCGCACTCGCCGATGCCCCCGGCGCCTATGTGATGCAAAAATAGACATGCGGCAAGGATCGACATGGAGAAGAGGAAGATGACCCAAAATCGCAAACTCAGCCTGCTGATTGCCGCCATCGTGGCAGTGCTCTTTGGCGCGTTGACCGTGCTTTCCGGCGGTCGGGCCCTGTTCGGCGGGGCCGAGGCGCGGGCTGCGGTGGGCAATGCGGTACCGTTCGTCCTGTGGTTCAACTTTCTGGCCGGATTTGCCTATATACTGGCCGGGATCGGGCTGTTTCTGGGGCATCGTCCGGCCGTGTGGATATCGCTTGCGATTTTGGCGACCACCTCTCTGGTCTTCATGGCGTTCGGGGGCCACATCCTGCTGGGCGGTGCATATGAGGCGCGTACCGTCGGCGCGATGATCCTGCGCACAGGCGTTTGGGCCGTCATATTTGCGGTTGCATGGCGGCACATCGGGCCAACGACGCGTAGCTACTGCATTCGATGTCTACATCGAAACCCAGCTTGCGCCGATCCTGCAACCCGGAGACGTCGTGATCGCCGATAACCTGTCGTCGCACAAATCCGCAAAGGCCCAAGCCTGCCTGAAAGCGCAGGGCAA
>JBATDH010000304.1:0-2314 GCA_049663365.1 Albidovulum sp.
GGGCTGGATTGCCAGGGCCTGGGTCATCAACCCGACGACCGAGGGCTGGCTGATGGTCTGGCCACACGCGATGGGCAGCGGCATGTCCTCATAGGCGCGATCGGCGAAATGACCTTTGACAAAGTCACCGCGGTCGACATTTTCCATGGCTGTCAGCACGCGACCGTCGGTCACACCCTTGGAGCGGAGCGCGAAAAGAAAGCGCATCTTCCGCTCGGCCAGATCGCTCATCCGAACCGCGCCTGAAGTTCGGACAGCGTGTCATGTGCCGTAAGATCGGCGCGCATGGGCGTGACCGAGATATAGCCTTCGAGATTGACCGCAACATCGGTGCCGGGGGCGGTGGGTTTGTGTTGTGGCCCCCCCTTGATCCAGAGAAATTTGCGCCCCGACGGGGACATATGCGGCTCAACCCCGAAAAAGGTGTCGGTGCGGTAGCCCTGGGCGGCGATCTTGGTGCCTTTCACGTCGGCTGCGGCGATTGGAGGAAAGTTCACATTGTAGAATAGTCGGTAATCGCCCTTGTCCCAAAGACCCTTGGCCAGAAGATCGCGCACCAGTTGGACGCCGTGTATTCGTGCCGCCTCGAACGGGTCATCGAGCGTCTGGGTGGCGGGGCCCATGAATTGCGACAGGGCGATGGCGGGAAGACCCTGCAAGGCGGCTTCGAGTGCGCCGCCAATGGTGCCGGAATACAGCACGTTTTCAGCGGCGTTGTTGCCGCGATTGACGCCCGACAGGATCAGGTCGGGCCGCGCGTCCTGCATCACGTCGCACAGCCCGGCCAGAACACAGTCGGCGGGGCTGCCTTCGGCGGCAAAGCGGCGATGCCCGAGTTTGGCGATCATCATCGGGTGGGTGTAGCTGATGCAGTGGCCGACACCGGACTGTTCAAAGGCGGGGGCGACGGTCCAGACCTCACCCTTCGGTCCGGCGATCTCGGTGGCAATCGCGGTCAGAACTTCCAGCCCCGGCGCGTTGATCCCGTCGTCATTGGTGATGAGTATGCGCATTCTTGTCCCGTAATCGCCAGCAACTCTTGATTAGACACATTGGCGCTGATGGTAAAGCCGATGCTCCGCCCCATTCGCCGAAGTGTCTCGCGATACCCGAACCGGCGGATGCAGCATTATCGTTTTACCTGACAGACCATCGCCTGGCCCGCTCACGAAACAGCGATCGGTTGTGATGGGATAACCGCGGATTCAGGCAAGAATCCAGGAACGAACGGGGATACGGCAAGTTGTATCGATATGCCGGGTGCGAAATGTTCAACCGCCCGGCCTGAAAAGAGTAGTTCTGTTGAACCAAAAGGAGATTTAAAATGAGGAAATCCATCCTGACATTTGCGACAGCCGCTTTATTGTCCGCCGCTGCACTGACGGCAAACGCACAGACCGTTAGCGTCGTCGAGGATACCAATGCGACAGTGGCGCAGCTTGATATGGTTGCGGCGCGGGTGGACAGCACGCTGGCCGAATACAATATCCCTGACAGGCAGGCAGTTGATCTGACGCTTGATCAGGCCCGGCGTATAATTGCGCAAACCGGCAGCGCAGAGGCTGGCGATGCGCCCAGGCTGGCAATTCTTCGCATTTTGGACGAATGATTGTTGCGGGGCTGGCGCGATAAGTGACAGCGTTGTGCCGACACAGATATGAGAAAACGGGCCACGGATCGTGGCCCGTTTTTTTCTGCTTTAAACAATGGCCGTTGAGTCGGTGACCGGAAACTTGCCCTGCCGCGCGTCGAGAAAAGCCAGCAGTCTTCGTGCTTCTGCCTTGACATCAGTCAACGTTGCACGATCCTCGCCGGGGAAAAATCGCGCCCGTGTGGCGGTGGGCATCGCGGTAGGGGTTTCGATCAGAACGCGAGGGCCGATTCTTGCACATTCCGCCTGCCAGCTTTTTGCCAAAGCGATCTGGCTTGCCTTGGTCGCCCCATAGGATCCGAAGAACTTCTCACCGCCCCTCGGGTCATCAAGAAACAAGGCGGTGCCGTCCGCCGCCCGCAACAACGGCTCGATCAATGGAATCAAGGTCGCCGTCGCACGGATATTGCAGGCGACGGATTTGTCGAAATCCTTGAGGTCGATATGCCCTGCCGGGGCCAGCGGGGCGGCGTGAATGGCGGTATGGACCCACAGGCCAAGCCCGCCCCAACGTTCGGCAATTGACCCCGCCAGATGCTCCATCGCTTTGGCGTCGGTCACATCCATCGGGGCCAGCGTGGCGCTGCCGCCTGCCGCCTGAATACGGTCGTCCAACTCTTCCAGCCCGCCGGTGGTGCGCGCCACCGCCAGCACATGCCAGCC
>JBATDH010000305.1:0-1971 GCA_049663365.1 Albidovulum sp.
GGCCTGACTTCGGCCTATGCGCCCTTGTCGGGGTCCATCGTGTCGAAGCGGGTCTGGGAGGTGCTGGAACAGGGCACCGACGAAAACGGCCCGATTGGCCACGGCTGGACCTATTCGGCCCATCCTATCGGGGCGGCGGCGGGGGTGGCGAACCTGAAGCTGATCGACGATCTGGGGCTGGTGAAGGCTGCGGGCGAAACGGGTGCCTACCTCAACAAGTCGCTGCGCGAGGCGCTGGGCGATCATCCCAATGTCGGTGATGTCCGCGGCGACGGGATGCTGGCGGCGGTCGAGTTCGTCGAAGACCGCGAGACGAGGCGCTTTTTCGACGCGTCCCGCAAGATCGGCCCGCAGGTTTCGGCGGCACTGCTGGAGGGCGACAAGATCATCGCCCGCGCCATGCCGCAGGCCGATATACTCGGCTTTGCGCCGCCCTTCTGCCTCAGCCGCGCCGAGGTCGATACCATCGTCGCAGCGACGGCGCGCGCGGTCAGGACCGTGCTCGGATAGCGAGATCAGGGGCCGTCTGACCAATGCGAACTGGTCTTTGCAGGGACAGTCAGGGGCGGTGTCGGACAGATGAGAACGGCGGCATGAACAGCAGCGAATTTCTGTGAACTTCGGGTGCTGAGGATCTGCTGCATCGCCCCGTTCTCGCCGTCGGAATGGCAGATGCGAACTCTCCGGCGGATTGTTCAACCAGCGGCCGGTCTCCTGCCTGTCGGCATTGCCGACGACCTTCATTGCTGCACCCGTTTTCGGCGGATTTCTGCGGCGAACATCTGACCGATCTGTCCCACCAGTACCGCATTGTCTCATAGCTGATGTCGACGCCGCGATTGTGCAGCAGGTCCGCGGCATCGCGGCGTGAAAGTGGGTCGCGAACGTACTTCATGACCGCCAGACGAATGATCTCCGGGCTGTTGGGAAAGCACTTGAAAAGGTGAGCTTTGCCGTGGACGGTCGCTACGAACCGCCTTGCGCATCTCATGCCGAATGCTTCTGGCCAGACCGCTGCCTGGCCTGCGCCGGGATCGGCGGTTCATAGGGGCGGGGTGTTCGTGCCGTGCCAACCGATGTTGATTGCGTGGGTATTAGCCAGTTGCTTTCTGAGTGGCGAGCGCCGCACCAGTCACCTCGGGTTTTGGGTCATCGGGCGTTGCGGTCAGCCCACCAAAACCACACGGTCGCGCAGCACCGGGGTTTCGGGCCCGCCAAAGGCGCGCGCGGCACGGTGACCGTCATGAACCGCTTGGGCGATGATGCCGGGGGCCTTGCAATCGCCGATCAACTGCAGCGATGTCAGCGCCTTTCCCTGTAGCGCGTCCCAAAGCGCGGTTATCGGCTCACGCGAGGTGACGGGAATGAAATGGTCGCAGGCGTGGGATTCGCGATTGCCGGTATAGGTGCAGTCGATCTGCGCCATGCCGTTGCCAAGCCCGGCCACCAGAGCGTTGAGGTGAAGCGTCACGCCAAGATCGGCCAGCCGCCTGTGGATCTGCGCCTGTTCGCCGGTATATTGTGTCCAGGCCGCCACCGCATTGCGCGAGGTGACATAGCGGACCTGCGCGCCGCCAAGTGCCAGTGCCTCGGCCACGGATGCCGCCATGTAATAGCCGTCATCATCAAAGACGACGATATCACCGGTGGGTCGCGCGCCCTTCAGAACCGCATCGACCGGCAACGTCATGGGAGTGGCATAACTTTCCACCCCGCCGGGAAAGGCCAAGCCGCGCCCGTCGACCCGCCAGGTGCTGCCCGTTGCCACGAAGACATGCGCCGCCCCGGTGTCGAGACAATCCTGCGCCGTCATCCGGCTGGCGGGGAAAAGCTCGACCCCGGTCAGCTTGGACAACTGATGCAGCCGCCAGTCGCGCACCCGCGCCCATTCCCCAAGGCCGGGCAAGCTGGCTTCCAGCGTGACCCGACCGCCGAACTGGTCTTCGGTCTCGGCCAGCATCACCTTCGCGC
>JBATDH010000306.1:0-9989 GCA_049663365.1 Albidovulum sp.
CTTACTTGATGATTTTGGACACGACGCCGGCGCCGACGGTGCGGCCGCCTTCGCGGATGGCGAAGCGCAGTTTTTCCTCCATCGCGATCGGCGAGATCAGCGAGACGTTGAACTTCAGGTTGTCGCCCGGCATCACCATTTCCGTGCCTTCCGGCAGTTCCACCGTGCCCGTCACGTCGGTGGTGCGGAAATAGAACTGCGGCCGGTAATTGGCGAAGAACGGCGTGTGGCGGCCGCCCTCTTCCTTCGTGAGGATATAGGCCTCGGCCTCAAACTCGGTATGCGGCTTGACCGAACCCGGCTTGCACAGAACCTGCCCGCGCTCGATCCCCTCGCGGTCGACACCGCGCAGCAACAGGCCCACATTGTCGCCCGCCTGACCCTGATCCAAGAGCTTGCGGAACATCTCGACGCCGGTGCAGACCGTCTTCTTGCTGTCGCGAATGCCAACGATTTCAATCTCTTCGCCGACCTTCACCACGCCGCGTTCCACCCGGCCCGTGGCCACCGTGCCGCGACCGGAAATCGAGAACACATCCTCGACCGGCATCAGGAACGGCTGATCCACCGCCCGCGCAGGCGTCGGGATGTAGCTGTCAACCGCCTCCAGAAGCGCGCGGATCGAGTTTTCGCCGATCTCGGGATCGCGGCCCTCAAGTGCAGCCAGCGCCGAACCCTTGATGATCGGGATGTCGTCGCCGGGATATTCGTATTTCGACAAAAGCTCGCGGATCTCCATCTCCACCAGCTCCAGAAGCTCCTCGTCATCCACCTGATCGACCTTGTTGAGGTAGACCACCATATAGGGAATGCCGACCTGACGGCCCAAAAGGATATGCTCGCGGGTCTGCGGCATCGGGCCGTCGGCGGCGTTGACCACCAGAATGGCACCGTCCATCTGCGCCGCGCCGGTGATCATGTTCTTCACATAGTCGGCATGGCCGGGGCAGTCGACATGGGCATAGTGACGGTTGGCGGTTTCATATTCCACATGCGCCGTCGAAATCGTGATCCCGCGGGCCTTTTCCTCGGGCGCCGCGTCGATCTGATCATAGGCCTTGAAATCGCCAAAATACTTGGTGATCGCCGCCGTCAGCGTCGTCTTGCCATGGTCAACGTGACCAATCGTGCCAACGTTAACATGCGGTTTCGTGCGTTCAAACTTTGCCTTTGCCATGATGGCCTCCTGTCTTTGTGGTGGTGCGTGAAATCACGCACCCTACGGGGGTTGTAGGATGGGCTAAGCGCCCACCACGTCATGCGTACTTCTTCTGAATCTCGTCCGAGATGTTCTGCGGCACAGCTTCGTAATGGTCGAACTGCATCGAAAATACCGCCCGGCCCGACGACATGGAGCGCAGGTTGTTGATGTAGCCGAACATGTTGGCCAGCGGCACCATGCAGTTGATCACATTGGCATTGCCGCGCGTGTCCTGCCCCTGAACCATGCCGCGACGGCTGGTCAGATCGCCGATGATGCCGCCGGTATATTCCTCGGGCGTCACCACTTCGACTTTCATGATCGGTTCCAGCAATTTGGCCCCGGCCTTTTTCATGCCTTCGCGCATCGCCGCACGGGCGGCAATTTCAAAGGCCAGAACCGACGAGTCAACGTCGTGATAGGCACCGTCGAGCAGTTGGACCTTGAAGTCGATGACCGGGAACCCGGCAAGCGGACCCGAATCCATCACCGACTTGATGCCTTTTTCGACGCCGGGGATATATTCCTTCGGCACGTTGCCGCCCACGATCTTGGACGAGAAGCTGTAGCCTTCACCCGGTTTGGTCGGCGAGATCATGATCTTGATCCGGGCGAACTGGCCGGTGCCACCGGTCTGTTTCTTGTGGGTATAGTCGATCTCGGCGTCGCGGCTGACGGTTTCGCGGTATGCCACCTGCGGCGCGCCGATATTCGCCTCGACCTTGAATTCACGCTTCATCCGATCAACCAGGATGTCGAGGTGAAGTTCACCCATCCCCTTCATGATCGTCTGACCGGACTCAAAGTCGGTTTCCACACGGAACGACGGGTCTTCGGCCGCAAGACGCGCCAAAGCGATGCCCATCTTTTCCTGGTCAGCCTTGGTTTTCGGCTCGACCGCGATTTCAATTACCGGCTCCGGGAAGGTCATGGTTTCCAGAACCACCGGTTTTTGCGGATCGCAAAGCGAATCGCCAGTGGTGGTTTCCTTCAGACCTGCCAGCGCAATGATATCGCCTGCATAGGCCTCTTCGATCTCTTCGCGGTTGATCGAATGCATCATCATCATCCGGCCGACACGCTCGCGCTTGCCTTTGGTCGCGTTCAGCATCTGGTCACCCTTCTTGATGACACCAGAATAGATACGCGTGAAGGTCAGCGAACCGACGAAGGGGTCGTTCATGATCTTGAACGCCAGCGCCGAGAAGGGCTGCGCATCGTCAGCCGACCGGGCAACGTTGCGGGTTTCGGTTTCGTCGCCGGGAAGGAAGCCCATGTAAGCAGGTACATCGAGCGGATTTGGAAGATAGTCGATCACGGCGTTGAGCATGGGCTGCACGCCCTTGTTCTTGAACGCCGAGCCGGCCAGAACCGGCACGAACTTCATCGCCAGCGTACCCTTGCGGATCAGCCGGTGCAATGTGTCAGCATCCGGTTCGGTGCCGTCAAGGTAGGCCTCCATGATGTCATCATCCAGCTCGACCGCCTGTTCGAGCATGGTGTGGCGCCATTCATCGGCCTGGTCCTTCAGATCGGCACGAATTGGCTGACGCTTCCAGGACGCACCAAGGTCTTCGCCCTGCCACACCCATTCTTCCATGGTGATGAGGTCGATGATCCCTTCCAGCTTGTCTTCCGAACCGATCGGCAACTGAACCGGCATCGGGTTGGCACCGGTGCGTTCGCGGATCATTTTCACGCAGTTGAAAAAGTCAGCGCCGATCTTGTCCATCTTGTTGACGAAGACAATCCGCGGCACTTTGTACCGGTCAGCCTGACGCCAGACGGTTTCGGTCTGCGGCTCGACACCGGCATTGCCGTCCAGCAGAACGACCGCGCCATCAAGCACCGCCAGCGAACGCTCAACCTCGATGGTGAAGTCGACGTGGCCCGGCGTGTCGATGATGTTGAAGCGATACCGCTGGTCCGCTGCTGTCGACGGATCCTCGGTGCGCTGCCAGAATGTGGTCGTCGCCGCCGAGGTGATGGTGATCCCCCGCTCCTGCTCCTGCTCCATCCAGTCCATCGTTGCGGCACCATCATGCACCTCACCGATTTTGTGGGACTTTCCGGTGTAAAACAGAATCCGTTCGGTCGTTGTGGTCTTGCCCGCGTCGATATGGGCAATGATGCCGAAGTTGCGGTAGCGGTTCAGTGGGTAGTCGCGTGCCATTGGAGTGCCTCAGGCTAAAATAAATTACCAGCGGTAATGGCTGAACGCTTTGTTGGCGTCGGCCATCTTATGAGTGTCTTCGCGCTTTTTCACGGCGGTGCCGCGCGAGTTCACGGCATCCAGAAGTTCGCCTGCAAGGCGCTCTTCCATCGTGTTTTCATTGCGCTTTTTCGCGGCGATGATCAGCCAGCGGATCGCCAGCGCCTCGCGGCGTTCAGGGCGCACTTCGACGGGCACCTGATAGGTGGCACCGCCAACGCGGCGCGACCGCACCTCGAGCGAGGGCTTCACGTTTTCCAGCGCTTCATGGAAGGCTTCGATCGGCTGACGCTTCAGCTTGCCTTCAACCCGCTCCAGCGCGTTGTAGACTATGCGTTCGGCGACCGATTTCTTGCCATCAACCATCAGGTTGTTCATGAACTTGGTCAGGATTTTATCGCCATATTTGGCGTCCGGCAGTACTTCGCGTTTTTCAGCGGCGTGACGACGTGACATATAAACCCCTCCTTATTTCGGACGCTTCGCGCCGTATTTCGAACGACGCTGGCGACGGTCCTTGACGCCTTGCGTATCGAGAACACCGCGCAGGATGTGGTAACGCACACCGGGAAGGTCCTTTACCCGGCCGCCACGGATCAGAACCACCGAGTGTTCCTGAAGGTTGTGCTTTTCACCGGGGATATAGCTGATGACCTCAAAACCATTGGTCAGGCGCACCTTGGCAACCTTCCGCATGGCCGAGTTCGGCTTTTTCGGGGTCGTTGTGTAAACGCGCGTACAGACGCCACGTTTTTGCGGGCAGGATTCCAGGTGCTGCGACTTGGACCTTCTGACTTTCGGCTCCCGCGGTTTGCGGATAAGCTGTTGGATCGTTGGCATTCACGTTCCTCGTGTTGCATTTCGTCAATACTCGCACCCAGACCCGGATGCGCCACTTCTCGACGGTATTTTGCGCCTTCACAAAACACCAAAACCGCATTCGTCCCTTTACGGGGACGATACGGTGGAATTCCAGAGGATCGAGGCGCAAAGCCTGGATCATGACCACTTCAATTTTGATACCCGCACAAACGAAGCCTTATCCGCAGCGCAGGTGGGCGCCGTATAGGGGGAGTCGCGGGGGTTGTCAACAGAGCGGGCCGGGTGTTCATACCACCATCTTGGCTGGCAGTAACCGATCCAGCAGCAGGGCAATCGCCGCCACCAGAAGGGCCGCAAAAACCGTATCAGACAGGAAATGCCGCCCGGTGGCGACGCGCAGGACGATGCCCAGCACCGGGACGATGACGGCCAGCGCCACATAGATTTTGAACACCCAGCCAGGCAAAGCCCGCCGGATCGCAGGGGCCAGAATATAGAGCGATAGCGCCAATGCCACGGCTGCCGACCCTTCGCCAGACACGAAAGAACAGTTCGACGCGCATTGGTCGGCGGGCAGGTAGGGCGGCGTGAACATCCTGGTTCCGCCGAATTCAACGATGTCGGCAGGGCGCGCCCTGCCCCAATGGGCCTTAAGGATGCCATTGACCAAGATGAGCGGGCCAAGAAGATAAAGCAAAAAGATGAACGCCGCCTGACGGGTTTTCACCAAGGGCAGCGGCCTGCCCAGCAGTGGTACACCCATGGCAACCACAGACAGCAAAACCATGGCGGTGCTGAGGTGCCAAACCACCATCCGGACGGTTTCCAGACTGGGATAGGTCGCCAGCCAGAACCCGGCCACCGGATCGTAAAACAAGCCCGACACCCAGATATCCGCCTGTGGCCATAGGGCAAACAGGACGAGCGACAGAAAAAACGCCCCCGCCAGAAACAGCGCGCAGCGGCGGTGATCACCACAGACCATCAATGCACTCCTTGGGTAACAGGAAGGCAGAATAGTCATGCCCCTGATAGGCCCCGCCACCGGTGGCAAATTCGGCCACAGGTGCCGCCAAAGCGCCGTTGCAGACAGGTGCCGCAGGCAACACGACCAAAAGATCGCCCAAAGATTCTGGTAAGGCAAAGTTCTGCTCATAATAGCTGCGCGGCCATTGCCCCGGATGTGGCGCATAGAAGCGCAAGCCGCTGCTGGCACCGGTATGGAAAAGATCGGCGAGTATGGCGCGCTCCGCGACAACCACCCCCTTGGCCCCGGACGCCTGCGCCGCGGCAATGATCTGATTGCTGAGATCAACACGCCCGAGGTAGCGCGCCAGCAGCGGTTTGCCGTTCCAAGTGGGCATGGGCGCGATTATCGTCAGCAGCGGCAAAAGGATCGCAATGGCGGCATTCACGCCCAGTGACAGGCGCAAAAGCGCTGTCGCGCGTTCCAGCAGCAAGGACACAGCCACCAATGTGCCAGTGAAATAAGCCGCAACCGCCCAATTGGCATAAGCGCGCGACAGCAGCGCCTCGACACAGACGATTGCCAATACCGGCAGGGAAAAAAGGGTCAGCGCCCGCATGTCCGGTGTCGTAGGCCGCCGGTAACCCCAGAGCAGTGCCGTGAACAGCACCGGGCCAAAAACCGCGAATTGGCTGAGAAAGAACCTGGCACCTTCTTCATATTCGAGATCAAGGAAATCCGCGGCATTGTCCGCCAGGTCTACATTGTCGGCGGTATGTTTCAGCGTGATCAGGTCATGCGACAGGTTCCACCAGATATTCGGGGCGATGCATAGCAGGAAGGCCGCAACCAGCAGGATTGCGTGACGCCCTGATATGCGCATTCCGGGCAGCCAGACCGCCGCCAACGCGGCACCCACGAAAAAGTACACCGCCGCATATTTCGCAAGACAGGCCAGGCCAATCGCCAGCCCTGCCAGCACGGCAAAGCGTGCCTGTCCCGATTGGGCCAACCGGAAGTGGAAATAAAGCGCTGCCGCAAACAGGGGGGCCATCACCGTATCGGTCGACATCAAGAGACTGCCCAATGCTACCATCGGCAAGGTGGCATAGCTGACCGCCACCCAAATCGCCGCGCGACGGTCAAAAAGATGCGCCGCGAGTGCGGCAAGGATCAGCGCCGTGGCGCCATGAAGGATCGCACCCGGCATCCGCACCCAATAGGCCGCATCACTGCCCGCCAGATCGGTCACGGCACGGATCACCCAGGCGATCAGCGGCGGTTTGGAGTAATAGCCGAAATCAAACCGCTGACCCCAAAGCCAGTACTGGCTTTCATCGACGAAAAGATCGGTCTTGTTGAACCAGAGCGCAATCAGGCGGGCCAAGGTAATCGCGCCGACCAGAAGTGACGCGCAAAGCAACCAACCGCGACGTTCAGGCATCGGCGCGGGCTTCCTTGCGGATCAGCCACAGGTTTCGCGAATAGATGAACACCCCCAGAGACTGGCCCAGAATGAACACCGGATCGGCCCGATGGATGGCATAGCTGAGCAGGATCAGCCCGCCCCCGATGGAGAAATACCAGAAGGCCACCGGCATCACCGATTTGCGCGCCTTTTCGGACGCGATCCACTGCACCAGAAACCGGCCCGTGAACAAGAGCTGACCGGCAAGTCCGAATACCACCCACCAAAGCTGGGCTGATGTTTCGACCCGAAACCACCCCATCAACGTTTCCATCGGATATCCTTTCAGCCGCCTTTGCCGCGCTCTTCCGGCACGGCGGTCTTGCGCCGCCGCAACAGCCACGAGACCCCGAAAAGGTCGACCGCGCCCACCATGCCGCGCTGGAAGTTGTTGTAGTTCGACCGCCCTGCCCCGCGTGGCCGGTGGCTCACATCGACATGGGCCACCTGCCAGCCATCACGGGCGAACAGCGCCGGCAGATAACGGTGCATGTGATTGAAAAACGGCAGGCGCAGAAAGGCGTCGCGGCGAAACGCCTTGAGCCCGCAACCGGTATCGCGGGTGCCATCGCGCAGCATCCATGACCGCAAGCCGTTGGCAAAGCGCGAGGCGAGTTTCTTGGAAAGGGTATCTTGCCGCCCCACACGTTGGCCTGCGACGATACCGATCGCGGCCGATCCTTCGGCCAGAAGCGGCGCGAATAGCTTCGGCAGTTCCGACGGCGGGTTCTGACCGTCGCCGTCCAGGGTGCAGACGATAGCCCCGCGCGCGGCCAGCACACCGCTGTGAACGGCGGCACTTTGCCCGCCCGATCTGTCATGCCGGATCAGCCGCAGGTTTGCCTGACCCGCCATGCGCGCCGTCACGACATCGCTTGTGCCATCGTCGGAACCGTCGTCGACAACGATAACTTCATGTTCGGCCTGGGCGCTGCACGCCTCGGAAATCTCGTCGAGCAAAGCTTCGATATTCGCCGCTTCGTTCTTGGCCGGGATGACGATGGACACGGTGACCATTAGACGTCTCGTTTCTGATCATAGGACCGGTGCGGCGCGCCGGTTTCCTACTGTAGGTGGCGCGTGAAGTAAATGAGACTTGGCGGCCAAACGCTACCTTACGCGCAAAGGTGCCTTTTCGGGGGTCGCCACACGCTGTCCCGCCCGCCGTTCGCGGTAAAATGTGTAGATGCCGGTGACGATGACGATCATGGCACCGATCATCGTCCAGTTGTCGGGAAGCTGTCCAAAGGCCAACCAGCCGAGGGCAATGGCAAAAATCAGCGCGGTGTAGCGGAACGGGGCGACTATTCCCACCTCGCCGACACGCATGGCCATGACCACGACAAGATAGCCAACGATGACAAAGGCCGATGCGGCGGCGATCAGCAGACCGAGATGCAGCGTTACCGGCACCCATCCCGTGAAGGGCACCAACATGATCCCCATCAGCGTGACCGACGCCGCCGCGTAAAAGGCCACGGTCACCGAAGGAACGCCGGCCGAAAGACGCCGCGTGGTCAGATCGCGCAGGACAACGAAAGCCACGGCCGATAGTCCCAGAAGCGACCAGACATCAAAGCCCGACGATCCGGGCCGTACGATCATAAGGACGCCGAGAAATCCGATCAGAATGGCTGACAAGCGCCGCCAGCCGACTTTTTCACGCAAGAAAAGCGCCGCCACCAGCGTCACGGCAAGCGGCAACACCTGCATGATGGCCGAAAGATTGGCGAGCGGCATGTGTTTGAGCGCTGTCAGAAACGCCGCCGTGCCCCCCACCTCGCCAATGGTACGATAGCCGATAAGCCGCATGTCGGACCGGCCCTGGTGCAGCCGCAACCCGCCCATTTTCTGCGCGATCAAGGCCAGGGCGATCATGGTCAGAAAGCCGCGCAGCACAAGCGCCTGATAAAGCGGCATTTCCACTGTCACCGACTTCATGCAGGTGTCATTGACGGTAAAGGCCGCCATCGCGAGCGTCATATAGGCGGCACCGCGCATGTTGTCGGAAATCTGCATGTCCGGTGCTGCCTGCTTTCCCCTGGTTTTTCAAGATTTGGGCCGCCGAAACCTTGATGGCCAAACAGCGAATACCCGGAATAAACGGAACAATCGACTGCCGTTGACGCGGCAGGTTTCGAATGCTTCCGCCAGAATGTCAATTGCAAACAAAAAACCCCCCGCCTTGCGGCGGAGGGTTTCGGCTTTGAATGCGGTCCGGTCCGGATCAGCCGTCAATGCTATCAATCACGGCTTTCATATGTATCGACCATGCCATGTTCGGCGTCGATGTCGATCATGTCGTCGATCGGTGCCACCAGTGCCGCGGCGGTTTCTGCCTCGGCCTTGCGGGCCTCGATCACCTTCTGGTCTCGGTCGCTGGCGATCTTGCGGATACGCTGGGTCGCACCGCCAGTACCAGCCGGGATCAACCGGCCGACGATGACGTTTTCCTTCAGGCCGACAAGCTTGTCGCGTTTCCCCTGCACCGAGGCCTCGGTCAGGACACGCGTGGTTTCCTGGAACGACGCCGCCGAGATGAAGGATCGGGTTTGCAAGCTGGCCTTGGTGATTCCGAGCAGGATCGGTTCACCCGTCGCCGGACGCCCGCCCTTGGAAATCGCCTTGTCATTGGCCTCGTCAAACTCTGCCTTGTCGACATTCTCGCCTTTCAGCAGCGTCGTGTCGCCACCGTCAAGAATTTCGAGTTTTTGCAGCATTTGACGTACGATCACTTCAATGTGCTTGTCGTTGATCTTCACGCCTTGCAGGCGGTAGACATCCTGCACTTCGTCGATCAGGTAGTCGGCCAAGGCTTCGATCCCCATGATCCGCAAAATGTCATGCGGGGCGGGATTGCCGTCCATGATGTAGTCACCCTTGAGGACATGGTCACCTTCCTGAACCGGAATGTGCTTGCCCTTCGGCACCATGTATTCGACGGGTTGAACCGTTTCATCCGCAGATTCGATCGTGATCCGGCGCTTGTTCTTGTAGTCCTTGCCAAACCGCACATAGCCGTCGATTTCGGCGATGATGGCGTGATCCTTCGGACGACGGGCTTCGAACAGTTCCGCCACGCGGGGAAGACCCCCGGTGATATCCTTGGTCTTGGCGCCTTCACGCGGGATACGGGCGATCACATCACCGGCCTTGACGTCCTGCCCGTCTTCGATGGACAGGATGGCGTCAACCGACATCTGATAGCTGACCGGGTTGCCCGCGTCATTGCGCACGGCTTCACCCGTCGCCGAATCGAGCACGATGATTTCGGGCTTCAAATCATTGCCGCGCGGCGCGGTGCGCCAATCGGTGACGA
>JBATDH010000307.1:0-3093 GCA_049663365.1 Albidovulum sp.
GTGACGATCACCAGAGGCAGTTGCAGGGCATGGTGCAGGGTCCAGGCATAAAACCTTGCCAGTGCCGTGCCGATGCGGGCGATCATGCCGGGTTGCCTGGCCGGATGGTCAATTTCGCCCAGCATCCTTGCCCCCATCATCGGCGTCAGGGACAGAGCCACGACCGAAGAAAAAAGTACCGCGATGGCGAGGGTATAACCGAATTCGGAAAACAGGGCACCGACCTGTCCGGGCAGGAAGGCGATCGGGATGAAAACGGCGGCCAGCGTGACCGTCGTGGACATCACCGCGAAATAGACCTCTTGCGTGCCGATGACGGCTGCGGCGCGCGCCTTGTAGCCCAGGCTTCGCTGGCGGACGATGTTTTCCAAGACCACGATGGCATCGTCCACAACCAGCCCGGTCGCCAATACCAAGGCGAGCAATGTGAGGATATTGACCGAAAATCCGGCAAGATAGATACCCGCCAGCGCCCCGCTCAGCGCCACCGGCATCGAAATGACCGGAATCAATGTCGCGCGCCAGTCGCGCAGGAACAGGAAGATGATTGCGGTGACAATGAGGACTGAAAACGACATCGCGCGCAAAACCTCATCCACCGCGCCTTGGATGAATACCGCGTCGTCCGAACTGACTTCGACTTTTACACCCTTGGGCAAGGCGGGACGGATGTCGTCCAGCGCCGCCCGGATACCTTGGGAAATCTGGATGGTGTTGGACTGCGCCTGGCCGACGATCCCAAGGCCGATACCGCTCTTGCCTTGGGCGCGGATCGCTGTGGTGCCGCTTTCGGGGCCGAGATAGACCGTCGCCACATCGCCAAGCCGAACCCCTGGACGGAGCAAGACATCCTGCATCTGGGCCGCGGTCAGCACGTCGCCCGTGGCCCGGACGATGATGTTCTGGTTGGCCGCGTTCAATGTTCCGGCCGGCGAATCGTAGGATGCCGAGCCGACGGCCTTTTGCACATCGGCCAAGGTCAGTCCCCGCGCAGCGAGGGCGGCGGGGTCGAGATCGACGGTCACGACCTGAGCCTGATCGCCGTAAACCTGCACATCGGCAACACCGGAGACCGCCGCGAGCCGGTCCACAAGAATGCTGTCGACCAGATCGGTCAACTCTCCGATTCCCAGAGTGTCGGAGGTGACGGCCAATCGCATGATCGCCTGCGCGTTGCTGTCGGCCTTGACCACTTCGGGCGTGTCCGCGGCGTCCGGCAATTGTCGGGCCGCGCGCGATACCGCGTCGCGCACGTCCGAGGCGGCGATATTGAGGTCGGCTGACTGGTCAAATTCGATTGTCGTGCGACCGGACCCGTAGCGCGAGGTTGACGACAGGCCGGTCACGCCGGATACCCGCGCCACCGCGCCCTCGATGACATCGGTGATGGCGCTGTCGACGGTATCGGCCGAAGCGCCGGCATAGTTGGTTCTGACGGTGATGACCGGGCGGCTGACATTCGGCAGTTCCTGCACCTGTGTCCCGAGCAGTGCCGCAACACCTGCCACCATGATGATGGCGTTGACGACGAAGGCCAGAACCGGCCGCCGTACGAACAACGCCGCCAGGGTGGCACCTTGACTGGCGTTGATGATCTTGCTCATGTTCAGTTGCTTTTGGGGGCTGGGGCGGCGGAAGGTGAAATTGCCGGTGCCGGACTGGCTTCGGCGCTGTCGACGGTTCCGGATATGCCGGTCTGTGCCGCCTCGGGTGCCTTGGCCGGGGCGTCCGAGGATTGGTCCCCGACCAGCCGCACGGTCATGCCGTCGCTGAGACCGTCGAGACCCTCGGTGACCACTTGCTCACCCAATGCCAGATCGCCCGACAACAACACCTTTTCGGCATTGCGCTGTACAATTTTGACAGCGACGCGATGCGCCACGTGATCGCTTACCCGCCAGACATAGGCCCCGTCCGAGCCCCACTGCACCGCCAAGGGGGGAACCGCGATATAGGTGTCGCCGGGGAATTGCATGGTCATTGTGAAAGACATGCCGGATCGCAATGAATGGCTGTCATTGGCAATCCTCGCTTCGACCTCGAAGGAACCGGACGCTTCGTCGACGCGGTTATCCACGGCGTTCACCACCGCCTGAAATTCGTGCCCCGGCTGTGCTATGGGAACGGCTGTCACCGGATCGCCGGGACTGATCTTGCCGACAAAGCGTTCGGGAAGGTCAAAGATCACCTTGATCGTTGCATTGTCTTCGACGGTGGCAATCACGGTTGATTGGGTGACCTCGACCCCCGGATTGACTTGAATGATGCCGATCGTCCCGGCAATGGGTGAGAGGAGCTGACGGTTGTCGAGATCAATCCTGGCCTGCCGGAGATCGAGTGCTGCCTTGTCCGCTGCCAGTTGAAAAGCCTGCAACTGCGTTGCACTGACCGATGCGCTGGCGCCCAGCCGCGTGTAGCGGTCGAGCGTCTTTTGGGCGTCGTCATGGGCAATTCTTGCGGCGTCATAGGCCACCTGCTCGCTGGCTGGGTCAAGCGTCGCGATCACTTCACGCGCGGCGACTTCGCTTCCGGATGTCACGCGCACTTCAGTCAGAATTCCGCTGGACGGCGGCTTTAACGTGGCCGACTGCACCGCAGCTCCGGTGCCCAATGCCGTCAAGCGGTCGTTGATCTTGACTTCAGTCGTCGCGCCCAGGACGACAAGCGCGGATCGGATGTTTTTCCGGCCACCACCAGAGGCGGCGGAACTGCCGCCCGATTGATCCATGGGCACCGCAGTTACCAGCCCGAGACCGGCAAGATATGCCCGCCCGCCGGGCACCATCCGAACGACCACAAAGCCGATCACGCAGATCGCGATGACAATGCCGAGAAGCTGTTTCCAGATCGCCAAAGCTGTTCTCGCTCCTTGAATGCGGTCACACATAATTCGACTGAATCAGCAAAAGTGCAATCGTTTCGATGTTGCGGGAGACCTGATGGCGCATTTCTGTCAAATGCAACACGCTTTAACTAGGTGACATACCCATAAATGGGATTCACGGTCTGTACGATTTGTGCTTCACTCCTGCGAAAGGGCGGGAGGGCGTTATGGGACGTTTCGATCTATCGGATTTTGAGTGGTCGGTGATC
>JBATDH010000308.1:0-1676 GCA_049663365.1 Albidovulum sp.
CGCGGTAGGCGACAAAGCCGAACTTCTCCTGACCAATCCGCCGATGTGCCATCGCGTCCCGCAATCCATTGTTCAGATCGATGGAATCATGGATGCTCACGCCCGTCCAGACACCCGAGCACAGGTCACTTAAAGGCCGGTGATCCGGTTCAGGCCGCCAGACCCTTGGTCCCCATGTCGAGAAATTTCTGCCGCCGGTCCTTGATCAGTTCGGCCGGTTTCTTGCCCGACAGTTCCTTCAGCATATTCGTGATGGCCGCTCCGACATCGGCAATCGCCGCCTTGCCGTCGCGCTGGGCACCGCCCCTGGGTTCGGCGATGATCTTGTCGATGACACCCAGTTTCAGCAGATCCTGCGCGGTCAGGCGCAGGGCATTGGCCGCGTCGACCATCCTTTCGGCATCTTTCCACAGGATCGAGGCGCAGCCTTCCGGGGTGATCACCGAATAGATCGAATGTTCCAGCATCGCCACGCGGTTGGCGGTGGCAAAGGCCACCGCCCCGCCGGAACCACCTTCGCCAATGATCACGGAAATCAGCGGCACGCCGATTTGCAGGCATTTCTCGGTTGATCTTGCGATGGCCTCGGACTGGCCGCGTTCTTCCGCACCCTTGCCCGGATAGGCACCCGGCGTATCGACAAGGGTGATGACCGGCAGGCGGAACCGGTCGGCGATGTCCATCAGGCGGATCGCCTTGCGGTAGCCTTCGGGCCGGGCCATGCCAAAGTTGCGTTCGATCCGGGTTTTGGTATCGGAACCCTTTTCTTGGCCGATCACCATGACCGGCTGATCATTGATCCGCGCCAATCCGCCCATGACAGCCTGATCCTCGGCAAAATTTCGGTCGCCCGCCAGCGGGGTATATTCGCTGAACAGGGCGTCGATGTAATCCTTGCAATGAGGCCGTTCGGGGTGACGCGCGACCAGACATTTGCGCCAGGGGTCAAGGTTCTTGTAAAGGTCGCGCAACAGGTCGGCGGCTTTCTTGTCCAGTGCCGCCGCTTCCTTTTCAACGTCCATTTCCGTGTTCTTGCGCGCCAGCGCCCGCAATTCCTCGGCCTTGCCTTCGATTTCGGCCAGCGGCTTTTCGAATTCAAGATAGTTCATCGGACACTCCACGCTCGTTCGTCTGACCGTATATGGCCGCAGAGCGCGGCCAATGCAACGTGGCAAGATTGGCCGGGGATATCCCAACCCGAGGTTTTTCGCGGCTGGTTGCGCCTGACGTTACCGGTTCAACCGCTTGCGAGCGCGGCCCGAAAGGCCAGTTCAGGCGCGGACAGTATGGGCAGGCCGAGATCGGCCAAAAGGTCAGCGGCGCCGTCCATTGAGGCCTGTGCCAGAACCACGCAGCCGATGGCGGGGTTGGCGGTCGCATAGCTGCGGATGGCATCGGCCAGGGTAGTGGAGAAGCGCGCAAACTCCGCGGCCTCGAACAGCGGCCAGCAATGGGTGAGGGGCAGCCGGAAGACCGGTGGCGCATCCTGTTCGAGGTCAATGCACTCCTGCAAGAGCGCGGCGCTGGTTTCGGCGGTGCTGTCAAGGCAATAGGCCAGACAGATCGGCGCACCCAACCGTGCCGCCGCCTGCATCAATGGCCGGTCGATGCGGATGGCCCCTGCCGCTTCGGCCGCTGCGCCAATGGTGGTGCAGGTGCACAGCGCCGCGCCGTCA
>JBATDH010000309.1:0-6874 GCA_049663365.1 Albidovulum sp.
ATTTCGACCCGCCCGCGCTGGCACGCGCCTATGCGGCGGGCGGCGCCACTTGCCTGTCGGTGCTGACCGATGCGCCCTCGTTTCAGGGCGCGCCCGAATATCTGACCGCCGCGCGGGCGGCCTGCACCCTACCGGCACTGCGCAAGGATTTCATTTATGATCCCTATCAGGTGGCCGAGGCGCGGGCCTGGGGTGCCGACTGCATCCTGATCATCATGGCAAGCGTGTCAGACGCTCTGGCGGGCGAACTGGAAGATGCGGCGACGCAATGGGGAATGGACGCGCTGATCGAGGTGCATGACGCTGGGGAAATGGTCCGCGCCTTGCGGTTAAAGTCCCACCTCATCGGCGTAAACAACCGCAATCTCAAGACCTTCGACGTCACACTTGAGACAACGCGTCAATTGGCCCCGATGGTCCCCGCCGACCGGATGCTGATCGCTGAAAGTGGCCTGTTCACCCCCGCCGACCTGGCCGATATGGCCCAGCATGGCGCGCGCACCTTCCTGATCGGCGAAAGCCTGATGCGCCAGCACGACGTGGCCGCAGCCACCCGCGCCCTTCTTGCCGCCCCGACCCCTGCCAAGGTTTGATGCCATGCCCCTGACCCATTTCGACGAAAAAGGCGACGCCCATATGGTCGATGTGTCGGGCAAGCCGGTGACAGACCGCGTGGCCCGCGCCGAAGCCCGCGTGGTGATGCAGCCAGAGACACTGGCCCTGGTCAAGGAAGGCCGCGCCAAAAAAGGCGATGTCCTCGGCGTTGCCCGTATCGCCGGGATCATGGCGGCCAAACGCACCGCCGACCTGATCCCGCTTTGCCACCCCCTGCCCATCACCAAGGTTGCGGTTGAACTTTGGCCCGATGACAGCCTTCCCGGCGTGCGGATCGAGGCCACGGTCCGTACCACCGGCCAGACCGGCGTCGAGATGGAGGCCCTGACCGCCGCCTCGGTGGCGGCGCTGACGGTCTATGACATGCTCAAGGCTGTCGAGAGGTCGATGCAGATCGACGGCTTGCGCGTGGTTCTAAAAGACGGCGGAAAATCAGGTCGTTACGAGGCGACGTGAAACTGGATTCGGAGGGCGGCAATGATCTCGGTTGAAGAGGCGCTGACCCGGCTGTTCGGGCTTTGTACGGTGTTGCCTTCTGAGACAGTGCCCCTGCGCCACGCCGCAAACCGGGTTCTGGCAAAGCCGGTCATCGCCACTCGTGACCAGCCGCCCTTCGCCGCCTCGGCGATGGATGGCTATGCGGTCCGTGAAGGGGACCACAAACCGGCGATGGTGCTGAGCGTCACCGGCGAAGCCGCCGCCGGGCACGCCTTTGCAGGCCGGGTCAATGACGGCGAAACGGTGCGCATCTTCACCGGTGCCCCGATGCCTGCCGGGGCAGATCGCGTGGTCTTGCAGGAAGATGTTCAAAGGCAGGGTGACCGGATCACCCTTGGCGACCGGCTGGAAGACGGCAGCAACGTGCGCGCCCAGGGGCAGGATTTCCGCATCGGCGACAGGCTGGCCGCGCCAAGGCTGCTGCGCCCCGCCGATCTTGCCCTGATCGCCGCGATGAACGTGGCCGAAGTCACCGTCACCCGCCGCCCGGTGGTGGCGCTGATTGCCACGGGCGATGAGTTGGTGATGCCGGGGGCAAATCCGCGGGCGGACCAGATCATCGCCTCCAACAGCTTCGCGCTGGCGGCGATGGCCGAAGCGGCGGGGGCGGATGTGCGGATGCTTCCCATCGCTCCCGATAGCGAAAAGGCGCTGCGCTTCACGCTCGATCTGGCCCAAGGGGCCGACCTGATCGTCACCATCGGCGGCGCCTCGGTCGGCGACCATGATCTGGTGGGGCGGGTGGCCGACGATGCGGGGCTGGAACAGGCGTTCTACAAGATCGCCATGCGCCCCGGCAAACCGCTGATGGCCGGAAAGATCGGTGGCTCAATTCTGCTGGGACTGCCGGGAAACCCCGTATCGGCAATCGTTTGCGGGCATCTCTTCATGTGCCCCATGCTGCGCGCCCTGCAAGGCCTTGCGCCGCAACCGGCACCAAGCCAACGGGCGGAACTCGCCACCCCCGTCGCCGAAAACGGCATCCGCGCCCATTACATGCGCGCCCGTGTCGCGCATAGCGCGGGCAAGACCATCATCCATCCCTTTGCCCGCCAGGACAGCGCCCTGTTGCAGGTGCTGTCCGAAGCCAATGCGCTGTTGATCCGGCCGGTCAATGACCCGGCCAGGGCCAAGGGTGCGATGGTCTCTTATATCCCGCTTTAGATATGGCCGATCAGCGCCTTGGCGGACCCGATTGACACAAAAAGGGAACATGGATAGAACGTGTTAAGAACACGGTGGAAATCGGCAAAGGAAAACAGGCAACATGCTGACCCGCAAGCAACTGGAACTGCTCGACTTCATTCAAAAACGCACCCTGCGCGACGGCGTTCCCCCGTCTTTCGACGAAATGAAGGATGCGCTTGATCTGCGGTCAAAATCCGGCATTCACCGCCTGATCACGGCGCTCGAGGAACGCGGGTTCATCCGCCGTCTGGCGCACCGGGCGCGGGCCATCGAAATCGTCAAGCTGCCCGAAGCGATGGAAAAACCGGGGTTCAAGCCCAAGATCATCAAGGGCGACCGTGCCGACCCGCCAAAGGGGGCGATGGACGTGTCTTCGGTCCATGCCATCGAATTGCCGGTCATGGGCCGCATCGCCGCAGGCGTCCCGATTGAGGCCATCAGCGAGGTATCGCATCATGTGGCGGTGCCGGGGTCGATGCTGTCGGGGCGCGGCCAGCATTACGCGCTGGAGGTCAAGGGCGATTCCATGATCGAGGCGGGCATCAATGACGGCGATGTCGTGGTGATCCGCGAACAAAACACTGCCGATAACGGCGATATCGTCGTGGCGCTGGTTGAGGGCCATGAGGCGACGCTGAAACGCTTTCGCCGCAGGGGCGGCATGATCGCGCTTGAGGCCGCCAATGCCGCTTATGAAACCCGTGTCCTGCCCGAAGATCACGTCAAGGTTCAGGGCCGTCTGGTCGGGTTGATCCGCAACTACTGACCGGGCGTTTCGGCCACTTTCGCACTTCTGACCGGTATTCGTTTCGGGGCGGGGGAGTTCCATAACCGCTGTCCCGCGACATCGCGCGCGGCAATGATGCTAAGCCCGCTCTTGTCACGGTAAATGGCCAGGGCTCCGGTGTCGGCAAGTGCCTTGGCATCGATGACACGGCAGTTCCCCTGCGGGTCCGGCCCCACCCAATCCGACGACAGGATCACCCATGCGCCGTCCTTGCAGGCGGCAAGTGCGGCGGTGCTTGCCGTCTTTCCGGTGAAATGAAAAACCCGCATCCCGGCCAGCGTCGCCTGCAACGCGCCTTTCGGGCCGGTAAATCCCGGTCGCTCAAAAGCGCCGATCTGGTTGCCCAGATCGCCGTCATCTTCCAGCCAGCTTTGCGCGACAAAGCCAGCGCCCTTGGGTTTTGACAAGGCGCGACCCGCGGGCGTCATCAGCCCGACAAGCCCGCCATCGCCGGAAATCAGCAACACGGGGCGCTCGGCCATGGTCCAGAACGCCAGCGCACTGACCAAAACCTGCCCGCCAACCCCGCGCAGCCACAGCACGCGGGTGATCATTGCCGTCAACCCGCCGAGGGCAATCAGCGGCAGCACCGGCGCGGGCGGTGTCGGCACGGGCAAAAGCGCGCCGTCCATCCCCGCCACCCAATGCGCGATCAGAAGAATGGCCGTCGTGCCCTGCTCCATCACCCAAAGCGCCGGGCCGGCAAGCCCGAACGGCGCTGTCAGTGCCGCGATGACACCGGCCGGCATCACCACCGTGCCCATCAGCGGCACCGCGAGTAGATTGGCCAAAAGCCCGTATTCGGCGATCCGGTTGAAATGCGCCGCCGCGATGGGCGCGGTAGCGAGGCCCGCGGCGGATGAGGATACGAGCAGCATGGCCACGGGCCGAAAAAACCGCGGGATGTGCCGCTGCACTTTCCCCCAATGCTCAAAGACCGCGATCAGCGCGACCGTCGCCGAAAAGGACATCTGAAACCCCGGCTCGACCAGACTTTCGGGCTGCAAGAGCAGGCAGATCAGCGCGGCAATAGCCACCGACCGCATGGAAATCGCTCGCCGGTCGAGCATGACCGCCACCAGCATGACCGCCATCATCGTGAAGGCACGCTGCGTGGCGATATTGGCACCCGCCAGAATCAGATAGAGCGCGGCAGCATTCAAGGCCACGACGGCGGCCACTTTCTTGCTGTTGATCCGCAAGGCAAGCGGCGGGATCAGCGCCAGCCCATAGCGCATCATCGCAAAGACAAAACTGGTCAAAAGCCCCATATGCAGACCCGAGATCGAAATCAGATGCGACAGGTTGGAGGCCCGCAGGGCATTGGTCGTCTCGGCACTGACGCCAGATCGGTCGCCGGTCATCAACGAGGCGGCAAAGGCACCCGGTTGCCCCGGCATCCGCGCCGTCATCGCCCGTGATGCCGCCATCCGCACCCGGAACGCCATAAGTGACAGCCCACCTTGCGGCGCGGCCAGCGCCAGCACCGGCACACGCGTGTAACCAACCGCCCCCAGCCGGTCAAACCAGGCCAGCCGCTGGAAATCAAAGCCACCGGGCTCGACCGGCCCTTCGGGCGGCGACAGATGCGCGGTCAGGATCACCCGCAATCCCGGTGCAGGCTCAATGAACCCCTGATCGCCATGCAGCGCGACACGCACCCGTTCGGGGGTGCGGGCGGGTGAGATACGTTCCAGCACGACCTGATCCAGTGTCAGCCGTATCTGGTCCGAAAAGGACCGGTCGATATTGACGATCCGCCCCTCGACCGGGCCATAGTAGCGAAAGCCCAGCACCGGGGCCGCGACCGAATGGGCGCGCCAACCGGCCAGCAAAACGCCGAATATCACCCAAGCGACGGCCATCGCCGGAACCTGTACCGGTTCTGGCCCCTTGACGGCCAGCAAGACCAGGCCCAGAAAAACCGCCAGCCCGGTTGCGAAAGCCGCGACGTCAGGCTCGGAAGGCAGTTCAAAATAGATGCCGATGCCCACTCCCAGGAAAACCGGTGCCCAAAGCAGCAACCGCCCCCGCGCCGCCGCGATCATGGCAAGAGAGTTCGTGACCAGACGCACCCTTGTTTCCCTGCCAGCCTATGCCCTATGAACATGTGCCAGCTTGGCCCCTCATGGTTAGCGAAAGGTTAACACTGCCCCATGTCCGAGATTGTCACCCGTTTCGCCCCCTCGCCTACCGGCTATCTGCACATCGGCGGCGCGCGGACGGCCTTGTTCAACTGGCTTTATGCCCGTGGCCGCGGGGGGAAATTTCTGCTTAGGATCGAAGATACCGACCGGGCCCGCTCCACCCCCGAGGCGACAGAGGCTATTTTGCGTGGCCTGACATGGCTGGGGCTTGACTGGGACGGCGAAGTCGTCAGCCAGTTCGACCGGCGCGACCGCCATGCCGAGGTCGCCCATGAAATGCTGACGCGCGGCGGTGCCTACAAATGCTATTGCACCCAAGGTGAGATCGAGGCCTTTCGCGAAGCCGCCCGCGCCGAAGGCCGCTCCACCCTGTTTCAAAGCCCCTGGCGCGATGCCGATCCGGCAACCGCGCCCGACCTGCCCTATGTCATCCGCCTCAAGGCCCCGCGCGACGGCAAGACGGTGATCACCGACACCGTGCAGGGCACCGTTACCTTCGGCAATGACCAGCTTGATGATATGGTTTGTTTACGCTCCGATGGTACACCCACCTACATGCTGGCCGTTGTGGTGGATGACCATGACATGGGGGTCAGCCATGTGATCCGGGGGGACGACCACCTGAACAACGCCGCGCGCCAGACCCAGATCTATCATGCGATGGGCTGGCCGGTGCCGGTCTGGGCCCATATTCCGCTGATTCACGGGCCCGATGGCAAAAAGCTGTCGAAACGCCACGGCGCTGTCGGTCTGGAAGAATATCAGGCGATGGGCTATCCGGCGGCGGGGATGCGCAACTACCTGACCCGGCTCGGCTGGTCGCATGGCGATGCCGAGTTCTTTACCGATGCGAATGCATTGGAATGGTTCGATCTGACGGAGATTGGCCGGGCCCCGGCACGGCTCGACTTCAAGAAGCTGGAAAATCTGTCGGGCCAGCATATCGCCGCGATGGCCGATGCCGATCTGATGCCTGAAATCGCCGCCTATCTGGCCGCCGCCGGGCAGCCACCGCTTTCGCAGGTGCAGCATTCCGGATTATCTCGCGCCCTTTCCTGCCTGAAGGACCGCGCCAAGACATTTCCGGAACTGATTGAAAAGGCTCACTTTATACTTACGTCCAGACCCATCCTTCCGGATGAGAAATCGGCCAAATCCCTTGATGATGTATCCCGTGGTATACTGAGGGAATTGACGCCGCAACTGCAAAATGCTAGCTGGAACCGCGACATGCTGGAAGCCATCATGACCGACATTTGCGCCGCTCATGAAATCGGATTTGGCAAGCTTGCCGGACCGCTTCGCGCAGCTCTCGCGGGGCGAACCGTCAGCCCCAGCGTATTTGATATGATGCTCGTTTTAGGGCAAGAGGAAACCCTTGCCCGACTGAAGGATGCGACGGCCTGAATGCGCCCCGAATGGTGCGGCCGCAACGATCAACGCCGACCGGGCACGCTGCCCGGTGCCGGACGACAGGAAAGGGATACTGACATGGCCACATCGACCAAATCCGCGACACTGAGCTTTGATGGCAAGACCATCGAACTGCCCATGATGTCCCCGACCGCCGGTCCGGATGTGATCGACATCCGCAAACTCTATGCGCAGGGCAATGTCTTCACCTATGATCCTGGCTTCA
>JBATDH010000310.1:0-2869 GCA_049663365.1 Albidovulum sp.
GACGCGCCCGTTCCCCACCTCACCACCCCGCACGTCCCTCCCCCCTCGTGGGGGAGGGTCAGGGAGGGGGGGGCCACACGGCAAAAGAACACCCGCAACGCCGCTCACCCCCACGCAAAGCCTTAACGCCGTCTGACCCCACCGTGACGCCCTGTCGGGACGGATGCGGGACGGATGCCCGACGCGGGCGGGACGGATGCCAGCCCCCTGTTCTGCCCTTGAAACCCGCCCCCTTCCCCGCCCCCCGATCCTCCTATATATCGCCGCGAATGTCCCAGAACCCGCCCAACCTGCGCCCCGACCTCGCCCCCCGCCCGCTGATCGACGGGCTGGCCCGCCCCGGCCAGCCCACCGTCGGCATGGTCTCGCTCGGCTGCCCCAAGGCGCTGGTGGACAGCGAACGCATCCTGACCCGCCTGCGCGCCGAGGGCTACGCGATTTCCCCTGACTATCAGGGCGCTGACGCCGTCATCGTCAACACCTGCGGTTTCCTCGATTCCGCCAAGGCCGAGAGCCTCGAAGCCATCGGCGAGGCCCTGGCGGAAAACGGCCGTGTCATCGTCACCGGCTGCCTTGGGGCCGAGCCCGATTACATCACCGGCGCGCATCCGTCGGTCCTGGCCGTCACCGGCCCGCATCAATATGAACAGGTGCTCGATGCGGTCCACAAGGCCGTGCCGCCCAGCCCCGATCCGTTCGTCGACCTGCTGCCCGCAAGCGGCGTATCCCTGACGCCGCGCCACTACAGTTACCTCAAGATTTCAGAGGGTTGCAATCACAAGTGCAAGTTCTGCATCATCCCCGACATGCGCGGCCGCCTTGCCTCGCGCCCCGCCCATGCGGTTCTGCGCGAGGCAGAAAGGCTGGTCGCGGCGGGGGTCAAGGAACTGCTGGTGATCAGCCAGGACACCTCGGCCTACGGCGTCGATATCAAACATGCGCAAACGCAAAACCACCGCGCCCATATCACCGATCTGGCGCGCGATCTGGGGTCGCTCGGGGCCTGGGTGCGGCTTCATTATGTCTATCCCTACCCGCATGTGCGCGACCTCATTCCGCTGATGGCCGATGGCCTGATCCTGCCCTATCTCGACATCCCGTTTCAGCACGCCCACCCCGACACCCTGCGCCGCATGGCCCGCCCGGCGGCGGCAGCCAAGACGCTGGACGAGATTGCCGCCTGGCGGAAGGTCTGCCCCGAGATCACCCTGCGATCGACCTTCATTGTCGGCTACCCCGGCGAAACCGAGGCCGAGTTTCAGACCCTGCTCGACTGGATGGACGACGCGCAACTGGATCGAGTGGGTTGTTTTCAATACGAAAATGTCGCGGGCGCCCGCTCGAACGCGCTGCCCGATCATGTGCCTGACGAGGTCAAGCAGGACCGCTGGGACCGCTTCATGGCCAAGGCGCAAGGCATTTCCGAGGCCAGGCTGGCAGCCAAGGTCGGCACCCGAATCGAGGTGATCGTGGACAGCGTCGACGACGAAGGGGCCACCTGCCGCACCAAGGCCGACGCGCCCGAAATCGACGGCAACCTTTTCATCGACGCGGGGTTCGACGGGCTGTCGGCAGGCGACATCGTGACGGTCGAGGTGGACGAGGCCGGGGAATACGATCTGTGGGGGCGGCACATCCCGGTGGGCCGCTGACCCATTGCCGGCGGCGCAACTTCCCAAGCGCGTGAACGGTGCCATTTCGACTCAACGACCTCGCCATTTTCGACTAGCTTCGACCTGAACCCCGGATCGAGGACGTGCCTTGGCAGCCCCTGCAAAAACATTTCTGGACAAGATCGGCCATCACCTTGCGCGCAAACTCACCAAAGCGACGTCGGGCTACCGCCCCTATACGCCGTCCGATTTCCATACGCTCTGCCAAACCCTTGTTCCCGGCGACATTCTGCTGGTCGAAGGCGACACACGCATCTCAAGCGCCATCAAATTCCTGACCCAGTCGACCTGGTCGCATTCGGCTTTCTATGTGGGCGATGCACTGCCGTCACCAAAAGACGGCACCGAGCGTCCGCGCCTGGTCGAGGTCATGGTCGGTGAGGGTTGCATCGCCTCGCCCCTGTCAAGCTACGCGACCTACAACACCCGCATCTGCCGCGCCGTCAATCTGACGGGCGAAGAACGCGCGGCCGTCGTGTCCTTCATGATTGGCAAGATCGGGCTACGCTATGACATGCATAACATCTTTGACCTTTTACGTTATTTTTTTCCCACCCCGCCGGTCCCGGCTCGCTGGCGTCGGCGGTTGCTTTCCGTCGGTTCGGGCGACCCGACCAGGGCGATCTGCTCATCGCTGATTGCACAAGCCTTCCAGTCAATCCAGTATCCGATATTGCCGACGGTGACCGTCAACGGAAAGACCGGCAGCGACGCCCGAAAAGAGATTTTTCATATCCGCCACCATTCGCTCTTTGCGCCCCGTGATTTCGATCTGTCGCCCTATTTCGCCGTGGTCAAACCGACGATTGCAACCGGTTTTGACTATCACAAGCTGGTTTGGGACACTGACAATATCAGCCCAAACGAATGAAGCCATGCGCGTGAGCTGTGCGATTTCATTGACCAAAGCACCACAGCCTGACCAAACGCAACTATTCCCAATGTTCGCCTGCCTCAGCCGGGCGAAATCGCTGCCAAATAGATGCGCACTGCCGTCTGCACGTGGCGAAACCTGTCACCGCCAAGTTTCACACCGCCGAACCACCGCGTCACGACGATGATATGATTGGTAAGGTTTTCGCGCTCAAGCATCCGCAAGATGACCATCCCGGCCCCTGCCTCGCCGTCATCCGATTTGATCGGAGAAAACTGGCCGTCATCCGCAAGCAAGACCCCCCAACTGTTATGGGTGGCCC
>JBATDH010000311.1:0-4647 GCA_049663365.1 Albidovulum sp.
GATCGTGGCCGAGGTGCCGCCGGAAGGGAAAGTGGCCGCCCTTGATCGGCTGCGCGAGGGCGGCACGCTGGCCTTTGTCGGCGACGGGATCAATGATGCGCCGGCCCTTGCCCATGCCGATATTGGCATCGCCATCGGCACCGGTACGGATGTGGCCATTGAAAGCGCCGATGTGGTGCTGATGTCAGGCGATCTGCGGGGCGTCGTGAATGCCGTTGAAATCTCGGCCCGCACCATGGCCAATATCCGCCAGAACCTGTTTTGGGCCTTTGGCTATAACGTGGCGCTGATACCGGTGGCGGCGGGGGCCCTGTTCCCGGTTTTCGGGGTGATGCTGTCGCCGGTGCTGGCGGCGGGCGCAATGGCGATGTCGAGCGTTTTCGTGCTGACGAATGCGCTTCGGCTGCGGTTTCTACGCCCCGCATTGGCCGGTGACACGCGGCCCGAACCGGCCGCGGTGCCGCCGCTGTTGCGCGTAAAACAAGGGGGCACCGGATGAATATCGGAGAAGTCACGACCCACACGGGCCTGCCCGCCAAGACCATCCGCTATTACGAGGATATCGGGTTGGTCACACCGATGCGCAGCGCCAATGGCTACCGGGTTTACCGCGCGAGCGAACTGCATCAACTGGCCTTTCTGGGCCGGGCGCGGTCTTTGGGCTTTACCATCGAGGAATGCCGTCTGCTGCTGGCGCTCTACCGCGACCCGCAGCGCAGCAGCGCCGATGTCAAGGATGTGGCGCGGGACCATCTGGCACAGATCGACCGCAAGATCGCCGAGTTGAGCGGGATGCGCGACACCCTGTCACATCTGATTGCCGCCTGCGCCGGGGACGACCGGCCCGATTGCCCTATCCTGAAGGATCTGGCGGCGGAACCGACGGGGTGAGCGCCGCAATCACCGGGTCGGCCACCCGATATGCGCTCAGGGCGTTTCGATCTTGATCAGCCTTTCAAAACGTTTCTTGCCATTGCTGCCGGTCCAGGTTTCTTCCTGCAATACGTTGTAGGGGCCAAGTTTGATAACACTATCAAAGGTTTCGTCATTGCTGACCGAAGCAAGCGAAAAATGATAGCCGTCGCTTGCCTGGGTCAGGGTGGTTTTATAGACGCCGTTACGTTTCGGGTTGCCGTTGTAGCGATAGGTACAGGTACCCAGAACACGTTCGCATCTGAAGGGTTTGTAAGTGATCTCGCCGCCCCCGACGAAGCGGGTGCTGACCAGATGGCCCTGGGCGTTGTAGCGACGCGTTACCGAGAGGTTCCGGTCGGCGTGCTTTTCGCTGACAATGTGGAAATTGCCGCTTTTCCCGCGATATTCCTGAACCCAGGTGTCACCCTCGTAATCCTTGTAATAAAGCTTTGTGCCCACCGGCATCCTGTCGAATTGAATGCCGATGCTTTGGGCCAGACCGGCCGTTGCCGACAGCAGAAAAAAGACCATCACGAAAACAGCGCGCATCAATTGCTCCTTGAGGGGGGAAAGGTTTGGCTCTGGCTGGCAAGGGTCAGGCTAGTTGCGGGCCGCGCCGGGTGCAAGCGGAAATTCAACCGCTGGTGGTTTTGTTTGCGGGCTTGGCCGCGCGCCTTCCGGCCCCGGATTCGGCGCTGCGTGCATCGCGGGGCTTGTGGATATGATCAAATTCTGATCATGCTGGTCGCTGCCCCAGTTCTTGCAGGGAACCCATGTCTGACCAAACGCACCTGATCGGCGGTGTTCCCGCCGGGCGCATCGCCGATATTCGCGCCCGCGAGGCGGAGATTTATGTGCAGTCGCGGCCCAAGACCCGCGCGGCCCTCGCAGGCGGCAGCGCGGCCTTTCTCGAAGGCGTGCCGATGCTGTGGATGCGCGACTGGCCGCAACCTTTTGCGATGCTGGTCGAACACGCCGAAGGCGCGCGGATCACCGATATCGATGGGCATGAGATGGATGATTTCTGTCTCGGCGATACCGGGTCGATGTTCGGCCATTCGCCCGCACCCGTGGCCAAGGCAATCGCCGAACAAGCGGCCAAGGGGCTGACCTATATGCTGCCCACGCCCGATGCGCTGGACGTGGGGCGGTTGTTACAGGAAACGTTCGGCCCGTTCCGCTGGCAGATCGCCACCACGGCCACGGATGCCAACCGCTTTGCCATCCGGGTGGCGCGGGCGGTGACGGGGCGGCCGAAGATCCTGTTCTTCGCGGGCTGCTACCATGGGGCTGTCGATGACGCGATGGGCGCGGTGCAGGGCGGGCGTACGGTGGCGCGACCGGGGCTGGTGGGGCAGGTGGTCGATCTCGACCAGACTTCGGTGGTGGTCGAGTTCAACGATCTGGCCGCGCTTGAGGCGGCGCTGGCCACAGGCGATGTGGCCGCTGTGCTGGCCGAACCGGTGATGACCAATTGCTGCATGGTGCTGCCCGATCCGGGTTATCACGCGGGCCTGCGGGCTTTGACCCGCAAATATGGCGCGCTGTTGATCATTGACGAGACGCACACGGTTTCGTCGGGATTGGGGGGCTATACCCGCCGCTATGGTCTCGACCCCGATATGTTCGTTTTGGGCAAACCGGTGGCGGGTGGGCTGCCCGCATCGGTGTGGGGAATGTCGGAAAATACCGCATCGCGGTTCGCCGAATTCAACGAAACGCGGCCTGCGGGGTTTTCCGGGATCGGCACCACGCTGTCGGCCAACCCGCTGCAATTCGCGGCGATGCGGGCCAATCTGACGCAAGTGATGACCGAAGAAAACTATGCCCAAATGGAGGCCGGTGCCGCGCGGCTGGAGGCGGGTCTGGCCAATGTCATCCAGCGTCACGGGGCACCCTGGCACGTTTGCCGCGTGGGCGCGCGGGTGGAATTCATCTGCCACCCGACGCCCTTGCGCAATGGGTCGGAGAGTTATCAGGCCCACAAGCCCGAACTGGAAAAGGCCATTCATATGGCCTTGGTCAATCGGGGCTGTCTGATTGCGCCTTTTCACAACATGATGCTGGTCAGTCCGGCGACCGGATTTGATCAGATCGACCGGCTGATTGCAGCCTTTGAGGAAATTACCGCGGAGATGATGGCATGAGCGCCGACACAGACAGCCCTTCGGGGTCCACCCTGGCCGAAGCCGAAACCTTTCTGGCGGCGCATCCCGAGATCGAGGCGTTCGACATCGTGCTGCACGATGCCAACGGCATCGGTCGCGGCAAGATCATCCGCCGCCACGAATTGCTGTCGATCTACAAGGGCGGGAGGCATATGCCGATTTCGATCCTTGGCCTCGATATCTGCGGCGAGGATGTGCATGAAACCGGGCTGATCTGGGATCAGGGCGACGGCGATCTGCGGGCCTGGCCGATACCGGGGTCGCTGGTGGCGATGCAGGGCACCAAACCGGCGCGGGGCGAGGTGCTGATGTCGCTTTATTCGCTGGACGGGGTGCCGATGACCTCGGACCCACGCCATGCGTTGCAAGCCCAGGTCGATGCGATGGCGGGCGAGGGGTTGTTTCCTGCCGGGGCGTTCGAGCTGGAATTTTTCCTTCTGGCCAATGACCGTGATGCCGACGGCTATGTGCGCCCGGCGGCGGCGGTGCTGGATGGCCGCCGGTCGGACAAGACCGAGGTCTATTCGGTCGATCACCTGCATGGGATGGAGCCGCTGTTTTCCGAGATTTACGCGGGTGCCGAAAAGGCCGGTATCCGCGCGGAAACGGTGATTTCCGAATATGCGCCGGGGCAGTATGAGCTGACACTTGATTACCGCAAGGACGTGATGCAGGCCGCCGATGATCTGGTGCGGCTGAAGCGGATCGTGCGGCTGACGGCGCGGCGGTTCGGGGTGACGGCCTGTTTCATGGCCAAGCCGATCGAAAAATATGCCGGGTCGGGGATGCATTTCCATGTGTCCTTACAGGACGACAAGGGTCGTAGTGTCTTTGCCGAGGCCGAGGAAGGCCAATGGAACGACCGGTTGCTGCACGCATTGGGCGGGATGCGGGCGACGATGGGGGAAACCATGCTGGTTTTCGCCCCCCATGCCAATTCCTGGCGGCGCTTCGCCAACCAGAGCTACGCGCCGGTGTCGACGAACTGGGGGGTGAACAACCGCTCCGTCGCCTTGCGGGTGCCGGCAGGGGCGCTGGCGGCGCGGCGGATCGAACATCGCCCCTCGGGCGTCGATGCCAACCCCTATCTGGTGGCCGCGACCGTGCTGGCGGCAATCCGCCACGGGTTCAGGCACAAGATCGATCCGGGGCCCGCGACCACCGGCAACGGCTATGAGGATGAGGCCGCAGGCACCATCCCGCGTGACTGGAGGTCGGCGATCGAAGCGGCGGAAAAATCGGCCTTTCTGAAAGAGGCGCTGGGCGAGGACATGCACCGCACCTTTACCGCCGTGAAGGCCGCCGAATATGCCCGCGTGGCGCGCACGATTTCAGATGTGGATTACGATCTTTATCTGCACACGGTCTGAGGGTGTGGCGCTTTGCCGACAAAAAACCGCGCCCCCGGAGGAGCGCGGTCAAATTCGTTGGCCTTGCGATCGATCAGAACGTGCTGACGATGGTCTGGCTGGACAGGTGGTTGTTGATCTTGGTGGTCAGCGAGCCGGTGCCCTTCTTGACGGCAGCAAGGGCGGCAATGCCCAGGCCGACAACAGCAGCGGTC
>JBATDH010000312.1:0-3385 GCA_049663365.1 Albidovulum sp.
GCATCAGGTGGACGAGCTTTACCTCGATGAAACCCCGCTTCAGCACATCATGCGGCTCAGACCGGCCGAGGGTCAGCCACGCCTGCGGGCAAGGCTGGCCGGGTTCGGGCTGGGGGCCGATCAGGCCGAAACGGCGGTCGGGCGGCTTTCGGGCGGGCAAAAGGCGCGGCTGTCGCTTTTGCTGGCGACAATCGACGCGCCGCATCTGTTGATCCTGGATGAGCCGACCAACCACCTCGACATCGAAAGCCGCGAAGCTTTGGTGACAGCCCTGACCGAATATACCGGGGCCGTCATTCTGGTTTCGCACGACATGCACCTTCTGGGGCTGGTGGCGGACCGGTTGTGGCTGGTCAAGGGCGGCAGCGTGGTGCCCTATCAGGACGATCTGGAAACTTACCGTGCGCAACTCCTGGCAGGCGACGAGCCCGAAAAACCGGCAGAAAAGCCCAAGCCCAAGGCTGCGAGGCCCTCGCGCGAAGCGATGCTGGCATTGAAGGCAGATGTCCGCAAATGTGAAGACCGGATCAAGAAACTTAATGACATGCGCGACAAACTGGCCAGGAAACTGGCCGATCCGGAGCTTTATGAACGCCCCGCCGAGGCGGTGGTCTGGCAAAAGAAATATGCCGAAGTGATGGAAGCTCTCGACAAGGCCGAAGTGCTATGGCTTCAGGCCGCCGAAAAAATAGAAGAAGCGGAGGCCTGAGAAATGGAAATCGCCTTTTACCTGACGGCGTTTGTCACCCTTTTCGTGATCATCGACCCGATTGCCCTGGCACCGCTTTTTGTCGCCCTGACCCAAGGCATGGACCAAGCCCACCGGCGTGCCGTCGCCTTGCGCGCCTGCCTGATCGCCATCGGGCTGATGACGCTGTTCGGACTGCTGGGCGACAAGATTTTGCAGGTCGTGGGCATTTCGATGTCGGCTTTTCGCATATCGGGGGGAATACTGCTTTTCGTGACCGCGCTTGACATGCTGTTCGAACGCCGCACCCGCCGCCGCGAAGACCAGCACCCGAACACCGATGACCCATCGGTGTTTCCGTTGGCAATGCCGCTGATTGCCGGACCGGGTGCCTTTACCACAATGATCCTTTTGGTGAATTCACAAGGTGCGGGTATTGGCCATATCGTCGCCGTCCATGCCGTCATGATCGTCGTCGTATTCTGTGCCTTTTTGTTTTTTCTGGCCGCCGGTTATATTGAACGCGCGCTTGGGCGTATCGGAATACTGGTCATCACCCGGCTGTTGGGCATGTTGCTGGCGGCGCTTTCGGTTCAGTTCGTGCTCGACGGGGTGCGCGGTGCCGGACTTTTGTAAGGGCGTTGAAGAAACCGGGGCCGGACACCATTTTTGTCCCGAAGGGGGAAGGCATGGTTGGCGACGATATTGCGCGGCTGGTTTATCTGGGGCTGCTTCTGGCGGTGATCGGCGGCTATTTCCTGCTGTCCGCGAGGCACCAGTTGGGCAAGACGATGCAGCAGGCCGCCATTTGGGGGCTGATCTTTCTGGGGGCCATTGCTGTTGCGGGCCTTTGGGACGACCTTCAGCGCGCCACCTCCCCCCAGGCGGCCCTTGTCACTGGCGCGGGAATAGAGGTGCCGGTCGCCCCCGACGGCCATTTCTACCTGACGGCGGCAGTGAATGGCACGAAAGTGCGGTTCGTCGTCGATACCGGGGCCTCGGATATCGTCCTGACCCAGCGTGATGCCCAAAGAGTCGGCCTTGATCCCAAGACGCTGAATTATTTCGGCACCGCGACGACCGCCAACGGGACGGTTCTTACGGCACCTATACGGCTTGACACGCTGTCTTTGGGCGACCGCTTGGACAAGGATGTGCCCGCCGTGGTCAATAACGGCGAGCTGGACACATCGCTTTTGGGGATGAGCTATCTTGGCCGCTACCAAATCTCGCTGACCCGCGATCAGATGGTGCTCAAGCGTTGAACCGGCGGGTCTTACCCGGTCAGACCCGCAACCGCGACGGCCGACAGACAGATCACCCGCGCCGGTAAAGCGAATTTGAGCGGGTGCGTCCGGCCAGTTTGTATCCCCGGCGTTTGAAGGCGGCAACACAGCCCAGGTAATCGCCCCCATCCGGTCCACCGCGTTCCAGAACGATCCGCCGGGGCAACATTTCCTCGGGGGCGGTTTCAAGGAAAGGTGCCAACGCCGCATCTTCAAAACCCTCGATGTCGATCTTGAGAACATCGACACGTTTGACCCCCTGTGCGGCAAGAATGGCCGCCAAGGGTTGCATGGGCACGGTCCCCGTCTTGCTTTCCGCAACAGAGACGATCGAAAGATCGTCGCGATAGATCGACAGATCAACCTTTCCGTCATGATCGCCAACGGCGCAATGCACCGGCATGATCTGCGACAGTCCGCTGGATTCGGCGTTGAAGACCATCCGCGCCAGCACGCCTGCATTCGCGTCGATGGCAATCACCCGACCGCGCGGCCCGACGGCCATGGCCAGCGGCAGACTGTAAAGCCCGATATTGGCCCCTATGTCGACCGCGATCCCATCCTTGCGGCAGCCTTCGGTCAAGAAGTCGATCTCTTCGGCATTGTAGGACGGATGCAGCAAAAGCCCGTATTCCATCAGGTTGTTGCGCCCCTCGATCCGGTAGCGGCAATTGCGGAACTCGACGTCAAGCGGCCGTCCCAACCGGGTTATGAGGTTGGTCAGGCGGTGGCGGGCGCGACCGTGATGCAAAAAGCTATGGCGCGCCAGCTTGATCAACGCCGATTGCAGCGCGTTGGGGCGGTGGCCCCCCCAGGGCGCATCCCGGTATCCGGGCGGCAAAGCCGTTTCTGCAGCGGTGATCGCCCGGATTTCAGACATGCTTGTATCCTCTACAGCGTTTCGGGCCTATCCTGTGGCCCGTCATTTCTCGGCCTTCTTTTCCCAACGCCCGGCTTCTTCGCTCCAATACTGGGCCGGAACACCGGCCTTGGTCAGGTCTTGCCATTGCGCGCGCGCCCGGTCGAGAGATGTCTGGTCATTGCCGTCGAATATTACGCAGATCCGTTCCGCGGCCTGACATTCTTCTACCGTAACCGGGGCACCATCGACAGTCATCAGACAGGCAGCACCATTGGGGTTTTCCTGCGCCGTGGTCAGCAGCACCGGCTGATCCGCATCAAAGGGTCCGCCGGACAGCCCATGCGGCAAAAACCCGTCATCCGGCCCCTGCCACAGCTTTTCATCCAGCCATTCCATCCGGACGCCGGATACACCGCGCACCACCACCCGCCAACCGGCCTGAAGCGACCGGGCGAGCAGCGACGGCAGTGTTACCTCCAACGGCGAATGTGTGAGGTGATAAAAATAGGCTGACCCCATCAGTTTTCCATCTTATCGCGGATCAGCCGG
>JBATDH010000313.1:0-7082 GCA_049663365.1 Albidovulum sp.
GACCTGTGCTCGGGTGTCTGGACGGGCGTGAGCATCCATGATTCCATCGATCTGAACAATGGATTGCGGGACGCGATGGCACATCGGCGGATTGGTCAGGAGAAGTTCGGCTTTGTCGCCTACCGCGGTCAACACTCGACACTGGATGAGCTCGCGAAGGTGGTTGGCTGGGGGCCGGTCGACCAGGCTCTCGGGGTGATTTCCTGTGCTGCCAAAGGCGAGCCTGCCTGGCCGCCGCTGGCGTTGTTCAAGGCAATGCTGCTCTCGATCTGGTATGATCTCTCCGACGTCAAGCTCGCCGAAGCCCTGGACGATCGCGCCTCTTTCCGGCGGTTCTGCGGCTTCTCGGCATCGGAGCCGACGCCGGAGCGCACAGCCTTTGTCCGCTTGCGCCGGGCATTGGTGGAGCGCGGGCTGGACAAGACCCTGTTCGAGCAAATCACCCGGAAACTCAAGGCCAAAGCGATCAAGGTCAAGACCGGCACGCTGGTCGATGCGACGATCATCCCCTCGGCCAGCGAAGACGATGGCGATGCCCGGTGGGTCAAACACAAGGGCAAGCCAGCCGTTCACGGCTTCAAGGCCTATGTCGGCGCCGATGCCGATACGGCCCTGGTGGAGGAGGTCGCGATCACGCCTGCCAATGTCAACGACGGCAAGGCTGGTCCGGGCGCTCTGCCCGACAATCCCGGCGAGATGTTTGCCGACAGCGCTTATCGTGGAGATCATTTCGGTGATGCGGTCCGCGCCAGGGGTGGCACGCCGCGCATTGTTGCCACCGGCATGTGGTGGCGCGACGAGGCCGAAACCAGAGCGCGCCTTGATGCCTGGAACCAGCCGATCCACCGGATACGGGGCCGGATCGAGAATATCTTCGGAACCTGAAAACGCAGCTACGGTCTGCGGCGCATGCGCTGGCGAGGTCTCGCCAGGGCCACCGTCCAGATCCGCCTCACCGCAATCGCCTACAACATGAAACGCAGCCTGAAGATCATCACTGCGGCCGGATAGCGGGTCGAAACATCGCTCTCGCCTCCAAGACGGGCTTCACAACCCCGATCCGCCGATGTTGATGCCGAAACCTTTCCACTCTATCCTCAGGCAAGCCGAAAAGATCAACCAAAATCAGCACAAAACACTGCACGCGCACAGGTCTCCTTTAGAGCGTGTCGCGTCCAATCGCATTCACCTGTCGCCGTGAACGCATTTGCGCTGCAAACGCTGCCTCACGGTGACGGATGAATAGCTGAATCGTGCCAAACGCAACACGCTCTATTGGACAGGCCCGGACATTCCCGGTCAGACGGCCAAGCTGTGCAACAGCAACAACCCCGGCAACCATCCCGTGAAGATGCCGGCCAGCAACGTAACCATCGCCGTGCTGCGCTGGATTGGCAGCCGAAGCGTCAAAAGCATGAAATACATCAACCAAAGCGCGGACCACACCGCCCAGTTGACCCCAAGCCAGATGTCGAAGGCGGTTTCAGCCCTGCCAATCCCGCTGACCGCCATGGGGATCACCGTGATCGCCACGAACAGGCTGAACCAGCCCAGACCGCGACCATCGGAACCGGTGATCCGATTATAGGCCACCCAAAGATAGGTAATCGCAAACAGCAGCGTCATGGCCGCAGAGCGGACGTCCAAGACGTTCGTCGCGTTGAAGGCTGTCCACGCGGCAACGGCGGTGGATATTGTCGCAACGACGAGGTTGATCAGGATGATCTCGCGATCGGCGATCAGACCCCAGAGCCAAAGACCGTTCAGGAAAAGCACCGCGCCCACATAAAGAAGCACCAGCCCCAGCAGCATGTCGTTATCTCCCCTGCCACCGACGGTTCTGGTCGTATGAAACGCGAAGTGGGAAGGGACAATTGCCCCTTCCCGGTTTTGGCACCGCCCGAACACTCCGGCTCATGCGGTTGTCAGTGCCCGCCATCTGACTGGAGTGCGGCGTGGCGCAAGTCGTCTTCGCTGATATTCTTGGCCCCGTTCAGGATGAGGTTCAAAAACACAGCGCTGATCGAGGCCAGCAAGATACCTGAATCAATCAGCGGCTCGATCGAATGCGGCATCCACATCGAAAAGTCCGGTGCCACCAGTGGGATCATTCCCATCCCGAGTGATATCGCGACGATCATGCCGTTGAACCGGTTCATCTTGAAATCGACGCTGCCCAGAATGCGCACACCCGTCGCAGCGACCATTCCGAACATCACGAGGCCAGCCCCGCCCAGCACGGCCACCGGCAGAGCTTCGACCAGGGCACCCATTTTCGGCACCAGCCCGAGCACGATCATGATGGCGCCCCCTGCCACGCAGACATAGCGCGAACGGATACCGGTCACCCCTACAAGACCGACGTTCTGGCTGAACGAGGTATAGGGGAAGGTGTTGAAGAGACCACCGATCAGCGTGCCCAGACCATCGGTCCGCAGACCGGCAGACAGCGACGGCCGCTCGATCTTCTTGCCGCACATTTCGCCCAGCGCCAGGAACATGCCGGTCGATTCGATCATCACGACGATCATCACCAAAGTCATCGTCAGGATCATGACGGGATCAAAAATCGGCAAGCCGAAGCGGAATGGCGTGATCACTTCGAACCAACCCGCGTTGCCGACTTTGTCAAAATGCATGACGCCCATGGATGCTGCCACAGCGCCTCCGACCAGAATGCCGAGAAGAACCGAGATATTCGCGAAAAAGCCGCGCACATATTTCATGACGAGAATGATGGTCGCCAGCACAATAATAGAAATCATCAGATTTTGCGGCGTGGCGTATTGAACATTGTCCATCGTCGCCGCCAGTTTCAGTCCGGCGGGCATTTCCGGCACGACACCGGCCCCCAGTTCCTTGACCTGGTTCAGCCAGTCGGCATGAGCCGGGTCGATTATATGTGGCGATGTCGGGCCGACCGGAAGACCGAATATCCAGTTGATCCCGATCCGCATCAGCGTCACACCGATGACCAGAATGATCGTTCCCGTCACGACAGGCGGAAAGAACCGCAGCATCCGGCTGACCAAAGGCGCAATCAGCATCGCGATGATCCCGGCACCTATGATGGCACCAAAAATCATGCGCGCGCCATCAACGCCGGGATTGGCAATCGCGATCGATACCATCGGGCCGACCGACGCAAAGGTGACGCCCATCATCACCGGAAGCCGCACCCCAAACCATTTCGAGGCACCGAGCGACTGGATGATCGTGACAACGCCACAAACAAACAGATCGGCGGAAATCAGAAACGCCACCTGTTCGGGTTCAAGCTTGAGCACGCGACCGATGATCAGCGGCACCGCAATGGCACCGGCATACATCACCAGGACGTGTTGCAGCCCCAGCGTAAAGAGTTTCGCGGGTGGCAGCTTTTCATTCACCGCATCCACGTTGGTCGTTATTGCAGACATTTGTCAGGGTCTCCTCCTAAAGACGGTTGGTTCCTAAAGTGTTTCGGTCTTGTGCCCGGTCGCAGCCCAACCGCTGCTAGGGGTGTTTCCAATTTCATTTACCCGTAGGTGGACACCGCCGACCCGGCCAGGGCTGCCGTGTTCAGCAGGCCGCGTACGGTAATCGACGGGGTGACGATATGCGCACGATTGCCCATGCCCATCAGGACCGGCCCGACCTCCAGCCCGCCCGCAACGGATTTCAGGACATTGCGTGTGGCCCCGGCGGCGTCGGTATTGGCGAAGACCAGCACATTAGCCTTGCCGGTCAGACGCCCATTGGGGAACAACCGTTCGCGCAGTTCTGGCTCAAGCGCCGCATCGGTATGCATTTCGCCCTCGTATTCGAAGCCAAGTGACTGACGGTCGAGGATTTCAAGCGCTCCGCGCATGGCCCGTCCGGACGCGCTGTCGAGATTGCCGAATTGCGACCCTGAACAAAGGGCTATCTTGGGAACCATGCCAAAACGACGCACATGCCTGGCCGAGGCAATCACGGTTTCGGCCAGTTGTTCAGCCGTGGGCACGACGTTGACATGCGTGTCGGTAACAAAAAGCGGACCCTGATCCAGAATGATCAACGACAGCGCTCCCACGGGATGCAGCCCACCCTCTGACAAAATCTGTTTCACATAGTTCAAATGCCAACGGTATTCGCCAAACGTACCGCAGATCATGCTGTCGGCATCGCCCATTTGCACCATCATCGCCGCAATAGCTGTCGTATTTGTGCGCAGGATCGCCCGCGCCAGATCCGGCGTCACACCCTGCCGGGCGGCAATTCTGTGGTAGGCTTCCCAATAGTCCCGGTAGCGCTCGTCACTCTCCGGGTTGACCAGATCAAAATCCTCGCCGGGGCGTATTTTCAGCCCTTCGCGCTCAAGCCGTGCCTCGATCACATCCGGGCGCCCGATCAGAATTGGTTTGTCCACGCCATCCTCAACCATTGACTGCGCGGCACGCAATACCCGCTCGTCCTCGCCCTCGGCAAAGACGATGCTGCGCAGAGAGGCGCGGTCCGCATCGAATACCCGCCGCATGATGCCATAGGATCGGAAAACCTGGCCCTGCAGGCGGGTGTAATATTCGTCCAGATCAAGGCTACGCGTCGCCACGCCCGATTCCATCGCCGCCTGGGCAACGGCGGTGGCAATCGTCGGCAGCAGACGGGGGTCAAAGGGTTTCGGGATCAGATATTGCGGACCGAAAGTCAGCCGTTCGCCGCGATAGGCCGCGCCGACTTCGGCGGAAGTGGTCTTGCGCGCCAGACCGGCGATTGCGTCGGCACAGGCCAGTTTCATCGCATCGTTGATATCGGTCGCCCCAACATCCAGCGCACCGCGAAAGATGAACGGAAAGCACAGGACGTTGTTGACCTGATTGGGGTAGTCCGAACGCCCGGTGGCAATCATGGCGCGGGGTGACCCCTTGACCGCTTCGGCGGGCGAGATTTCAGGCACCGGGTTGGCCAATGCGAAGATGATCGGCGCCTCGGCCATCTGCGAAACCATTTCGGCCGTCAGCAGGCCGGGTCCGGACACGCCCAAAAACATGTCGGCCCCTTTCAGGGCCTCCGACAAGGTGGTGCCTTCGTCGCTACTTGCAAAGGCCATCTGTTCCGGCACCAGATCGGAACGGCCCTGATGAAGCACGCCCTCCTTGTCAAACACGGTGATGTTTTCCGGTTTGACCCCCATCTTGCGCAACATCGTCAGACAGGCGACACCCGCCGCCCCGGCCCCGATGCCGACGATGGTGATATCGGCGGGTGATTTGCCGCTGATCTGAAAGGCGTTCTTGGCGGCGGCCGCGACGACGATCGCCGTGCCGTGCTGATCGTCATGAAACACCGGAATGTTCATGCGCGCGCGGCAAAGTTTTTCGACGATAAAGCAATCGGGTGCCTTAATGTCTTCCAGGTTGATGGCCCCGAATGTGGGTTCAAGCCTGACGACAAGATCGGCCAGCTTTTCAGGGTCGGCTTCATTGACCTCGATGTCAAAGCAATCAATCCCGGCGAATTTCTTGAACAGAACGGCCTTGCCTTCCATCACCGGCTTGGATGCCTGCGCGCCGATATTGCCAAGCCCGAGCACCGCCGTGCCATTGGAAATGACAGCAACCAGATTGCCCTTGGTCGTATAACGCGCGGCATCTGCCGGGGTCTTGGCGATCTCCAGACAGGCCTCGGCCACGCCGGGCGAATAGGCATTTGACAAATCCCGCCCGGTCGCCATCGGCTTGGTCGCCCTTATCTCCAGCTTTCCGGGGCGGGGATGTTCGTGATAATCCAGCGCTTCCTGGCGCTTGCCGGTGTCTTGATCTTCCAGAGCCATTTCTGCCACCCCATTAAGTTCAGTGTGTTGACAGGCGCGCCATCGACCAGCATTTTGTTCGAAAAAATCTGTTCATGCCCGCGCCAACCTGTTTCGCGCTGCTGGCGGTTTTGATTGCGCGCGCGATCACCCGGCAATCCTGCGATGCCTATCGTGCGGGCGACACTGTAACGTCACCGTCAGTTGTCGGGTTTTTGGCGCGCGGTGACCGGTTTTTCAGAAATCGACCTTTATCGCCGCGCCCTTCCTGACGGCGATGTCGACCACGGATTGCGCGACCGCCAGATCTTGCAGGCCGACGCCGGTGCCATCGAACAGCGTGATTTCGTCATCCGATCTACGGCCAGGATGGGTGCCGTTGATGACCGCACCGATCTGGTTGATGTCGCTTTCCTTTATCAAGCCTTCGGCAATGGCGTGCTGGGCTTCGCCGATGCTGATCGACTGGGCGACCTCATCGGTGAACATCGTGGCCCTGGCCACCAAAGCGGCATCAACCTCCTGCTTGCCCTTGGTATCGGTGCCCATGCAGGCCAGATGGGTGCCGGGGCGGACATGTTCGTGGGTCAGCGACGGCGAAAAGGCCGAGGTGATGGTGATGATCACATCCGCCTGTGCGCCAAGCTCTTCCAGGCTGACCGCCTCGAAGGGCAGGCCAAGGTCGGCGGCGGTTTCGGCAAGTTTCGGCAACATATCGGGATGATAGTTCCAGCCCACGATCTTTTCGAAATGGCGCTGCTTGACAGCGGCACGCAGCTGGTAATGCGACTGATGGCCAGCACCGACCATGCCTAGAACCTTGGCATCCTTGCGGGCGAGATGCTTGATCGACACGGATGACGCTGCTGCTGTCCGCAATGCCGTCAACAGGTTGCCCCCGACCATCGCCGCCATCTTGCCGGTGTCCGGATCGAACAGGAAAACCGTTGACTGGTGATTGATCAGGTTGCGACGCTCAAGATTGTGGGGCCAATAGCCGCCTGCCTTGAGCCCCAGAGCCATGCCGGACCGGTCAAAGCCGCCTTTGAAGCCATAAAGCGCGTCCTCATGGCCGATCGCTTCGCGGATCACCGGGAAATTATAGGCATCCCCACGGGCCATCGCCGCGAACACCGCCTCTACGGCCTCAAAACTGGCTTCAGCACTGATCAGATCGGCAATCGCCGCCTCTGGAACAATCCACATGACATCTCTCCTCGCCCGTTGATGCTGCCTGACCGGGCATTTTCTCTTGGATATAAATACCTTAGGGGGGGTCCGGGGGGACAACGTCCCCCCGATCGGGGGG
>JBATDH010000314.1:0-2005 GCA_049663365.1 Albidovulum sp.
CGATAAAGACCATTGATAGTATTCTGGACGAATTGGAAAATTTTGTTTCACAGAACCCACATTCGAAGGCCATAGCAGAGGCGCGCCTTGCTCGGATTTTCTCTTCGACTGCAGCACCGTCCAAGGTCACTCAAGAGACTACAATCACTGGTAAGAGACCTTGGTCAAAAGAAATGAAAATTACCAAAGCAGAAGGTCGTAGAAATCCGGCAACATTTGTTAAAGAAGTGTACGAAGCGGAGATCATGAATAGAAGCCTTACGAGGTCAAGCCTTGAGAAGGCCGATCCCGCCCTTTCGAGAGCATATGCGACTTGGATTCATCGCCATCCGGCTGACGACCTAGGGCTCGCAAAGACCAGTCATAAAGTCGATCACGATCTGGAGGCGCTGAAGTTCATACCCGCCCGTGAGCTCTCTCGCTTGGCGTCAGCAGCCCGCAGAAGAAAAATGTAAAGAAACGACAACTATACTTTACAAAATAACGCGATCATGCAACCTTCGACTCGTGGGCAGGCACGGTGCTCTGCCCTTTGAGTCGAAAGGACTCCAAATGTCGCAGATCGGTTGGGTGGCTCCCGTCGCCAGCAATGAAACGCCCGTCTCGGGTGGCAATCGTACCGTCTTCGTGAACGGCACCGCCCACCAGGGCACTGCCGTGTCGGGCGGTGTCTATGTGCCGGGCGTCGGCACGTTCTGGGGCTGACAGGGACTCGGTGCCGCCCGCGCTCATGCGGGCGGCACTCAAACCCGCTTCAATGGAGAAGATGCCGATGTATCCCTCTGCCCACTGCCCGCAATGCGGGCGCTCGAACTCGCCGTGGCCTCGGGAAATCTATCGCCCGGGCGAAGTGTATCTCCCCTCGCCTAAGGGAAGTATCTGGGGCTTGGGAAGTCCGCGCCCCTGCCCCGTGTGCTGCCGCTAGGCCCAGTCAGCAGACGATCACGGCAAGGCCCCGTTGAGCAAGCTGGGCCTTGCCGAACCGCCCTTCGCAAATCGGTGAGCCCCATGACCGCACAGACCTGTCGCTGTCATCTTCGATGCCAGCAATCTCTTGAAGAGATGATCAAGCGCCTTCAGGACAAAGAAGCGGAAGCGTGGCGGGCGATGTGGCCCGATCTCGCTTCCGGCGAGGACACCAACGGCAAAACGACCCGTCGCACCTTCGATCGCTCTAGCTGACGGCGAGGCATGAGAAAATGCCATACCGAAAACGCTGCCCTATTTGCCACAAGATCAGCTCCCGCGAAATCAATCGGTCGCTTTTCCCCTGGGAATACGCTGACCTTCAGCAGGGATCGCATCGGCTCTGCATTTTTTGCGGCGGTCAGCGGGCCACCCCTCAGTTGCGGAGTTCACAATGAGCACCGATCTGTGATCCGAACACCATCACCTGTGGAAAATTCGGATGGCGTAACTTCAGACAACGGGGAGTCAGGGCCGCGTATCAAAACCGGCGTCAATCGTTGAGTAGTCGCAAACATCATTGCGAACTCAGCAAAACAGGCGCAAGTTTGCGCCAGAGTTCCTCATCGAACAGTCAATCTTCAGGATGCACCAACAAACGAGAGCATGTGCGATGGCTGACGACACGACGGACAACCAAGACCCGAAGAAGTTGCGCGGGAACACCCATCACGATCCAAAGCCAACGTTTGCTTCGCGTAAGAATGTCGTCGAACGCGGCCTAACCGTTGGGCCGAGCTTGGGGGGCGGCCCTGGCGGAAATTTCGGCCCTGTTCGCGGCAGGAACCCTCCCAGCCCGGGGGGCGTGACGGGTCGCAACCGGAGACACCGATCGCTCCCAAGAAAGACGGCCCCGAAAAGCGAAGCTTCCGCCGCTTCGGGGACAAGGCACCCTTGGAGCCTGCACAAGAAAAAGATCAAACTCGATCAGGTGACAAGCCATTCAGACGGTTTGGAAGCAAAGACCTGTCTCGCGATTTCAACGACAGATCGCGATAAACTTGTAAAGCCAAGGGCGTTCTTGCTATCATTTTCGGGT
>JBATDH010000315.1:0-5459 GCA_049663365.1 Albidovulum sp.
TGAGCGTCGTGCGCACCAAAAACCTCAATGCGGCAGCAGCGGAGTTGAACGTGACCCAATCTGCGGTGACGGCGCGGCTTGATGCGCTGGAGCAGGCGTTGGGGTAAAAACTGCTGGTCCGGTCGCGCAAGGGGGCCACGATGACCAAGGCCGGTTTCGCCTTTCTCGAACAGGCGGGGGTGATTGTCCGGACCTGGGAAAATGCCAGGGCGAAGATAGGCCTGCCGCGCGGTTTCACGGGCCTTTTCAGCTTTGTCTGTGACCCGGCGCTGTGGTCCAGCCATGGCCAGAGATGGATAGAGGAAGCCCAAAGAGACCATCCCGATACCGCCTTTGAGATTTGGTCGGGACTTGCCCCGCAGGCGCAAACATGGCTGCAAAGCGGTATGTCCGACGCGGCGCTGCTGAGTGAACCGGTTGCGGGCATGGCGTTTGGCAGCCGGGAAATTGCGACCGAACGTCTGGTGCATGTTTCGACCGTACCACGGCGCGCGGTGGCATGGGACAGGGGGTATGTCTATGTCGATTATGGCCCGTCTGTCCGTGCCTTACATGCCGAGGCATGGCCGGGTGACGAAACCGCGCAGATGAGTTTTTCCAACCCGGATTGGGCAGTGCAATACCTGCTGGATCATGGCGGGTCGGCCTATCTGCCTGAAGCAATAGCAGGTCCGATGGACTTGGCGGGCAGGTTGTTTCGGGTGGAAGGCTCGGTCGCGTTTACCCGCAAGGTATTTCTGGTCTGGCGCGAGGCAAGCCTAGCGGACTTCCCCTGGCTTGTGCGCTGACCGCCTCGGTCAGGCCGGAACCGCGTTGATCAGGTAAAGCTTGCGGATATGGCTGTGCACGGTCCATTCGCCTTTCCATCCCAGCGGCAACACCAGAAGGTCGCCGCCCTTGACCGTGCGCGCCCCCGACCCATCGGCATTCACCACCGTGGCCGATCCCGACAGGATATGGCAATATTCGGCGGATTTGCAGCGGTCGGCGGTGAAACGCCCCGGCGTGCATTCCCAGATGCCGATGAAGGTCAGTCTGTCGGGTGCGGTCCAGAGTTCGGCTGTGGCCTCGGTCTGGCCTTCGGTCAAGGTTGTCGGTTTGGGGGCAAATGCGCCGACCTTGATGGTGCCGAGATCGCCGAATGCGTCGAGTGAGATCATGGTTTTTGGTCCAGTCTGTCAAGGAAGGCAAAGACCGATATCACCAATCCATGGCGGTCTGGCAAGGGTGGAATGCCGCAATCAGCCGGGAAGGGCGGTTCTTTCCGGCTGGGTGGCGGCCGTCACACCGCTGCGTATCCGGTCAAGAATGGCGGCGGCGGCACTGCCAAGGCGCTGGTCCTTGGAGGTGATGACAGCCAGTTCATGGTCAATCGGCGGGGCAAACCTGCGCCAGGTCACGCCGTCCGACAGATCGGCCTTGCCGTTGATCGGGTCGATAAGGGTGACAGCGTTGCCTGCGGCCACCAGATTGCGCGCGATGGCAAAGTAATAAGTCGAGGCATTGCGTTCCACCGTCGTGCCGGTATCGGACAAGAGCCGGTCAAGCTGGCGGTCAACCATGTGATCGCCGGTGATGGCAATGACAGAGCGACCGGTCAGCGATTGCGGCGTCACGACATCCAGGGCGGCCAGCTGATCGGTTTCGCGCATGATGCAGACGCATTCCATGCGGAACACTTCGGCATTGAGTCCGGCCACGGGGACGGGCGTGTCGATCAGGCCGATGTCGATCTGTCTGCCGCTGACCCAGGCGGCAATCTGGCGCGAGCTGTGGACACGGATTTCGACGCTGATGCCGGGGTTTTCGGCCTGAAAACCGGCGACAAGTCTGGGCAGGAAATTGACCGCCAGCGCCCCGTTGGTGGCAATGCTGACGCCGCCTGTCTTGCCGGTGCGAATTTCGGCGGCGCGTTGTTCGATGCGCGATATCGCCAACAACCCTTGCGCCACTTCGGCATGAAGCTGCATCGCTTCGCCGGTGGCGGCAAAAAACCCGCGTTCGCGGTGGAACAGCCGGAAGCCGAGTTCAATCTCCAGATTGCTGAGAGCGATGCTGACCGCCGGTTGCGACAAGTTCAGCCGTTCGGCGGCGCGCGACACCGATCCGGCTTCGATCAGGGCGTTGAAAACGTCGAGATGGCGGAGCTTGAGTTGCATGGCGTTCTGTCACAGATATAAAAATATCGAATATACTTATAACATATATTAAATTGCTTTAATCAACAGGCTTTTCTAGCTTCAAGCCATCCAGGGGCGGCAGGCAGGGCATTTGCGGTGACGCGCAGATGTGGTCCGGTCCCTTTTTTCGGGGGATGGGACGTGCGAGCGACTGCTGACATTCTGGCACCGGGCTGCAAGATGAGCTCTTACTGGCTTGACGGGCTGCCAACGCCGCCTGCGCTGCCGGATCAGCCGCTGGCCGAGGCGGATGTGGTGATTGTCGGGTCGGGTTATACCGGCCTTAATGCGGCGATCGAAACGGCGCGGGGCGGCAGATCGACCCTGGTGCTGGATGCCGACGACCCCGGCCATGGGTGCAGCACCCGCAATGGCGGCCAGATCAGCACCAGCATCAAGCCGACGCTGGAAAAGCTGACCGCCCGCTTTGGCGCTGACCGGGCGCGGGCGATCCGGCAGGAAGGTCAGAACGCGCTGGAATGGATCGAGGATTTTGTAACCCGCGAAGCCATCTCTTGTGATTTTCGCCGTGCCGGGCGCTATCACGCGGCCCATACGCCAAAGCATTACGAAACGCTGGTGCGCGATGCCGAAATCCTGCGCAAGAACGAGGGGATCGAGGTTTTCGAAGTCCCCCGCCAGGACCAGCGCCGCGAGCTTGGGTCTGACATCTACCACGGCGGCGTGGTTTTCGCACGCCATTCGGTTCTGAGCCCGGCGCGCTATCAACTCGGGCTGATGGAGCGCGCACTTGCCTCCGGGGTGCATATCACCGGCCATTGCCCGGTCACGGCCATCACGCGGGATGCAGCCGGTTTTCTGGTGAAGACGGCCAAAGGTACGGTCAGGGCGCGCGATGTGATCGTCGCCACCAATGGCTATACTAGCGGCGTCACCCCCTGGCTGCAACGCCGCGTCATTCCGATCGGCAGCTATGTCATCGCGACCGAGGAACTGCCCGCCGATCTGGTCAACCGGCTGTTCCCGACCGACCGGATCGCCAGCGATACCTGCAAGGTAGTCTATTATTACCGCGCCTCGCCGGACCGCAAACGCATCTTGTTCGGAGGCCGTGTCTCGGCCAGGGAAACCAATCCGGTGATCAGCGCACCCAGGCTCTATGCCGATATGTGCCGGATATTTCCCGATCTGATGGGCTATAAAGTCACCCATTCCTGGACCGGCACCGTGGCCTATACCTTTGATGAACTGGCCCATACCGGCACCCATGACGGGGTGCACTATGCGATGGGCTATTGTGGGTCGGGGGTGTCGATGGCCAGTTATCTGGGGATGCGGCTGGGCCAGAAGGTGCTAGGGCTGAAGGAAGGTATGACCGCCTTTGACGGCCTGCCGTTTCCGACCCGGCCGCTTTATTACGGCACCCCCTGGTTCCTGCCGGCCACGGTCGCCTGGTACCGTTGGCGCGACCGTCTGCAAAATCAGCGGGCCGCGGCGGCATGATGCAGAAATCCCGGCGGCCCAAGCGCCAACCCGCCCGGAGAACAACAAATGGCGACCCGACTGCCGCCTTTTCGGGGGCAGAAAACGACCAACCGAGGAGGATACCATGAAAAGTACAATGACCCTATCACTGGCGGCGGCCCTTATGGCCACGACCGCCATGGCTCAGGACAAGACCGTGACCATCGCATCCTGGGGCGGCTCGTATCAGGAAGCGCAATCAAAGGCGCTGTTCGAGCCCGCCGCCGCTGCGACCGGCATCACGGTCAAGGAAGAAACCTATGGTGGCATGTCGGATGTGAAATTGCAGGTGTCGTCAGGGGCCGTGACGCTTGACATTGTCGCATCCGGTTCCGGTTCCGCCGCCCGCGCCGGGGCCGAGGGATTGCTGGAACCGCTCGATTATTCGGTCATCGACGTGTCCACCTTCTATCCGACGTTGAAATCTGAATACTGCGTGGGGGGCGATGTGTTTTCCACTGTCTATGCCTGGAACACCGACACCTATGGCGACGCCGGTCCGCAAAGCTGGGCCGATTTCTGGGATGTCGAGAAATTCCCCGGCAAGCGCGCCTATCGCAACAAGGTGGCCGGTGCGCTGGAACCCGCCATCATGGCTGATGGGGTTGCACTTGAGGATGTCTATACGGTGCTCGATTCTGAAGAAGGCATTAAGCGTGCGCTGGACAAGATCCGCGAACTCAAGCCCCATATCGACGTTTTCTGGACCTCAGGCGCGCAACACGCGCAATTGATGAAGGACGGCGAGGTCGACATGACCACCGGCTGGAACGGGCGGTTCGACAATGCCGCCAAGGATGGGGCCAAGGTCAAATACAGCTTCAATCAGGCGTTGCTCGACTATGACTGCTTTGCCATTCCGAAAGGTGCGCCCAACAAAGATACGGCGATGATGTTCCTCAACGAAATCTCCAAGGCCGAATATCAGGACGACCTGCCGAAATACATCACCTACGGGCCGACCAACAAGGCCGCCTTCGACACCGGCGAAATTTCGGCCGAAACGGCGGCGATGCTGCCGTCGTCCCCGGCCAATGCCGCACTTCAGGTGCCGATTTCGCTGGAATGGTATGCCAAATGGGAAACCATCGCCGACGAGATGTATCAGGAAATGCTGACCGAGTAATCGGGACCGGCATCTTCAGGCGGCGGGCTCACTCCCGTCCCGCCGCCTGAACGGGCCACCTGAACCGGAAGGTGAGGAATTGACCGACAACCCGAACGAGGCGCTGCCGATCACCGTGCGCAATGTGACCAAGACCTATGGCAAGGTCTTTGCCCTTGACGATGTCTCGCTCGACATCAAGAGCGGCGAGTTTCTGACCCTGCTCGGGCCGTCCGGTTCGGGCAAGACGACGCTTTTGATGGTGCTGGCAGGGTTCACCCGGCCCGACCGCGGCAGCCTGATGTTTGGCGACCGCGAGGTGATCCGCACCGCACCGCATCTGCGCGATGTGGGCATGGTCTTTCAGAACTACGCGCTGTTCCCGCATATGACGGTGGCGGGCAATGTCGGATACCCCTTGCGGCTGCGCAAGGTCGGCAAATCCGAGATGGCGGCGCGGATCAACCGGGCGCTGGAAACCGTGCAGTTGGGCGGTTACAATGATCGGCGGATTGACCAGTTGTCAGGCGGTCAAAAACAACGCGTGGCGCTGGCGAGGTCCATCGTGTTCGAGCCGCGTATCCTGTTGATGGATGAACCGCTGTCGGCGCTCGACAAAAAGCTGCGCGACCGGATGCAGATCGAGTTGCGCCATCTTCACGAACAGCTTGGCATGACCACGGTTTATG